>NZ_JBSHKH010000166.1:0-15507 GCF_053643595.1 Streptomyces sp. NPDC055506
GCCGAGGCAGGGGGCGCCCTCTTCGCACGGGGTGCGTCACGCGTCCTTGCTGAGCTCCCAGAAGCGGAACACGGTCGACGCGTCGAGGCAGTACTCCAGTCCGTAGACACCTTCGCGCGCGACCGCGTACTGCTTGGCCTGCCACACCGGCAGGACGGGCAGTTCATCGGCGACGATGTCCTGCAGCTCCCCGAACTCCTTGTCGGTGGAGGCGCGGTTGGTCAGGGCCGCGGTGCTCGGGATGAGCGTGCCGGTGATGGTGTCGTTCTCGTAGTTGTTGCCCAGCACATTGCCCTTGCCGAAGAAGGGGGCCGTGAAGTTGTCGGCGTCCGGGTAGTCGGGCACCCAGCCCTTCACGTAGACGCCGTACTTGCCGGCCGCGATGTCCTTCTCGTACTGGGCGAAGGAGACCGACTTGACGTCCGCGTCGAACAGGCCGCTGGCGTTGAGCTGGCCGGCGATGGCCGTCAACTCCTGGTCGGTGGCGGGGCCGTAGCGGGACGGGGTCGACCAGAGGGTCAGCTTGACCTTGCCGCTGATGCCGTCGGCACGCAGCGCGTCGGCCGCCTTGGACCGGGAGGGGCGGGCGCCGTAGGTGTCGAAGAAGGCCGTGTTGTGGCCCGCGACACCGGCCGGGATGATCGAGTACAGCGGGGTCGCGGTGCCCTGGTAGACGTCCTTGATGAGGGCTTCGCGGTCGAGCAGGTGGGCGATGGCCTTGCGCACGCCGACCTTTCCGGCAACCGGGTCGTCCATGTTGAACACCAGGTGCTGGACCTCGGCGCTGCTGCCCTCGACGACCTCGGTGCCGGTGCCGTCGTCGGCCTTCTCCATGTCGGCGATGTCGCCCGCGGTGAGGCCGCGGTAGGCGATGTCGACGTCCTCGTTCTCGATGGCCTGCTTCAGGGCGGTCTGGTCGCCGTCGAAGAACTTCAGGGTCACGCCGGTGTTGTTCACCTTGGCGGTGCCCTTGTAGTTCTCGTTGACGGAGAAGACGGCCTGGCCGTCGTCGAACGAGTCGAGCTTGTAGGGGCCGGAGCCGACGGCCTGGCCGTCCTTGCGCAGCTTGCCCGCGTCGTACTCGTCGTGGTTGACGATGGAGCCGGCACCGGAGGCGATCTTGCTGGGGAAGGTGGCGTCGGACGTGTTGAGGTGGAAGACGACCGTCTTCTCGTCCGGGGTCTCGACCTCGTCCAGCGTGGGGAACATGATCGCGGGCCCGTCGGGGTCGTTGATCTTCAGCATCCGCTCGAAGGAGAACTTGACGTCCTCCGAGGTGAGGGCGTCACCGTTGCTGAACTTGAGGCCGTCCTTCAGTGTGCACCGGTAGACCGAGCTCTGCGTGTCGGTGAAGGCGCAGCTCTCCGCTGCCTCGGGCTGCGGTTCCGTGGCGCCCTTGGGGAAGCTGAGCAGCGACTGGAAGACGTTGTTGAACAACAGCCAGGAGCCGGGGTCGTAGCCGGAGGCCGGATCGGTGGCCAGGATGTCGTCGGACATCCCCACCACCACGTTGGAGCCCTCCCCCGCGGAGTCCCCGGTCTCCGAGCCGCAGCCGGTCAGCAGGCCGGAGGCGAGCCCCGCCACGACCGGCAGGAGCGGCCACTGCTTGCGTATGTTCACGTGTGTGCCTTGTCGTCGGTTCTCGAGAACACCCGGAGCATGTCCCTGGCTCCGGGGCACGGTTCCCCGGGGGCCGTGGTCACAGGCCCCGGGGTTCCATCGGGTGTGTCAGCCGCTCACGCCTCTGCCGAGCTCCCACAGCTGGAGCGTCGAAGAGGAGTTGAGCGCGTAGGCCGTACCCGTGATGTCGTCGCGCGCGGCGACGTACTGCTTGCCCTGCCACAGCGGCAGCACCGGCACGTCGGAGGCGACGATGTCCTGAATGTCCGTCAGGCTGGTGGAGGCGGACAACCGGTCCGCCTCACGGCGGGACTCCGGGATCAGGGTGTTGCGGATCTGGCTGTTGTCGTACGGCGAGCCAATGGTGTTGTCCCTGTCGAGGAACGGCGCGAGGAAGTTGTCGGCGTCCGGGAAGTCGGGGAACCAGCCCATACCGTAGACGTCGTACTCACCCTTCTTCTCGGCCGGGCGGAAGGTGTCCCACGGCGTTCCCTTGATAGCTACGTCGAACAGGCCGCTGGAGTTCAGCTGGTCGCGCAGGACCTCGAACTCCTGCTTGGTGGCCGGACCGTAGTGGTCGGTCGTGTAGTGCAGCGTCAGCTTCACCGGCGTGTTGATGTTCGCCTGGTTCAGCAGGGAGCGGGCCTTGGTGACGTTGGCGTCGCCGTACTTGTTGAAGAACGAGTTCGAGTGGCCCGTGACGCTGGCCGGGACCAGCGAGTACAGCGGCTCCGCCTGGGAGCCGTAGACCTTGGAGACCAGCTCGCTGCGGTTGACGACCTGGGCCATCGCCTGGCGCACGGCCTTGGACTCGACGGTCGGGGCGTCGGTGTTGAAGCCCAGGTAGCGGATCTCCAGGCCGGGCATCTCGACGAGGTCGATGCCGGTGTCCGCGTCACCCGAGAGCTTGCGGATCTGGTCCGGTGACATGGTGCGGGTCATCAGATCGATGTCGCCCTTGTCGATCGCCTCGCCCATGGCGTCGGTGTCCTTGAAGGAGACCATGTCGACCTTGTCGTTGTTCACCTTCAGGCTCCCCTTGTAGTCGGGGTTCCGGGTGAACTCGGCCCTGACCAGCTCGTCGTTCTCGACGTCGGCCTTGAGGGTGTACGGGCCCGAGCCTTCGAGGTCGAAGCCGTCGCGCAGCTTGTTCTTCGGGTAGTCGTCGGGGTCGACGATGCCGGCGACCGGGGTCGACAGCTTGTACGGGAAGGTGGCGTCGGCGGTCTTCAGATGGAAGATGACGTCCTGGTCGCCCTGCGTCTCGACGGTGTCGATGGTGGACAGCAGCGCGAACACGCCGCTGTCGGCCTTGAGGGAGCGGGCGCGGTCGATGGAGTACTTCACGTCGGACGCGGTGACGGGGTCGCCGTTCGCGAACTTCAGACCGTCGCGCAGGGTGCAGGCGTAGCGCTCGTTGCCCGTGTCGGTGAAGCCGCATCTCTCGGCCGCCTCGGGCACCGGGTCGCCCTCGCCGCGCGGCTGGATCATCAGGGTCTGCACGGTCTGGCGCAGGATGTTCCAGGTGCCGACGTCGTAGGCGTACGCCGGGTCGAGGGGTGCGGGGGCGTCCTTCGAGGCGGTGAACCGGTCCGTGGTGCCGACGACGATCGCGCCGCCGTCGTCGCTCCCGCTGTCGGACCCGCCGCAGGCGGCGAGCACCGGCGCGAGCAGGCCGATCACGGCCGGCAGCACCAAAGTCTTGCGGTTCATGCTCGAGTTTCTCCAGAGCTGTCTACTCCGTGTACCCGGCATGCAGGGGTGGCGCAGCGGATCACGGGGGTGGGGCGATGTTCTCGCAACGAGATTAGTCGGGGCCGGCAGGAAGGTTCGCAGCGACCGGAGTTGAGCCCTCATCACGCTGCGGAACCAGGCGCGGACACACCGAAAACCCGATGGCGGAAGCTTTGGTGCAGCGTTCCACCAATCGGGACACAAGGGCACGTCAACAGCCCCCCACTGCACAAGCCGGACCCGCTGTCGACCCCCGGCTGCGTGGGGAACGTCACACTGCAAACGGGTTCCGGAGTACGGTAATTCGACCGCCCGGAGATCACCCGGAGACGGTCGAATTCATCTGCGAAATTGCCGTCTTAACTCCACTGCACGCTGGGTGAACGGCTAGCGCATTTCCGTCATCAGACCGTGCAGAAATGTCAGGTCGACCTCTTCGAGGGAGGTGACGACCGTACGGCGGAGGGCCGGGGTGATGGGGGCCACGGAGGGCACCGCCACCACCTGGCAGCCCGCGGCCTCGGCGGCGGCGACGCCGGTCGCGGTGTCCTCGATGACGGCGCACCGGGCCGGGTCCGCGCCGAGTCCGGCGGCGGCGGCCAGATACGGGTCGGGGTGGGGCTTGGTGCGCGGCACCTCGTCACCGGCCACCGTCAGACGGAAGTGGTGCGCGCCCAGCGAGGTCAGCACCCGGTCGATGATGCGCCGGTGCGAGGCGGAGACCAGGGCCGTCGGGATCTCGTACTCGTACAGCTCGGCCAGCAGCCGCCCGGCGCCCGGCATCAGCGGCAGGGCGCGGTCGATGCGGTCCTCGAAGCCGTCGTTGAGCAGCACGGTGAGCTCGTCGAGGGTGATGTCGGCGCCGGTGGCCTCGATCAGAAACCCCGCGCTGCGGGTCATCGGGCCGCCGACCACGACATGGCGCCAGGACTCGTCGAGCGTGTGGCCGAGGGAGGCGAAGACCTCGGCCTCGACCTCCCACCAGAAGCCCTCCGTGTCCACCAGGGTGCCGTCCATGTCGAGGAGCACCGCCTGCAGGGCGGAGCCCTCGGCCGTGCGGGTTCCGAGCGCGGGGACCGTACTGGTCATCCACGTACCTCCTTGAGGGACGTTCAGGCCGGCTCCCACGAGGGGAACCGGCCTGCGGTGGACCGACCAGTCTACGTCGTGCGCGGACCAAGCGCCTCTTTTGGCCCGTGTGGCCGGTGGGGCGGCCTCAGCGGGCGTTGAAGTACTTCGCCTCCGGGTGGTGGATCACGATGGCGTCCGTGGACTGCTCGGGGTGCAGCTGGAACTCCTCGGACAGGTGGACGCCGATGCGCTCCGGCTGGAGCAGGTCGGCGATCTTGGCGCGGTCCTCCAGATTGGGGCAGGCGCCGTAGCCGAGGGAGAAGCGGGCGCCCCGGTACTTCAGCTCGAACATGCCCTGCATCTCGTCCGGGTCCTCGCCGGCGTAGCCCAGTTCGGAACGCACGCGCGCGTGCCAGTACTCGGCGAGCGCCTCGGCCAACTGCACGGACAGCCCGTGCAGTTCGAGGTAGTCGCGGTAGGCGTTGGCCTCGAACATCCGGGCGGTCTCCTCGCCGATGCGCGAGCCGACGGTGACGACCTGGAGGCCCACCACGTCGGTCTCGCCGGACTCCTCCGGGCGGAAGAAGTCGGCCAGGCACAGACGGCGGCCCCGGCGCTGGCGCGGGAAGGTGAAGCGGGTGCGCTCGTTGCCCCGGTCGTCCAGGAGGATCAGGTCGTCGTCCTTGGAGACGCACGGGAAGTATCCGTAGACCACGGCCGCCTCCAGCAGGTTCTCCGTCTGGAGCCGGTCCAGCAGGCCGCGCAGCCGGGGCCGGCCCTCGGTCTCGACGAGTTCCTCGTACGAGGGGCCGTCGCCGGTGCGGGCCTGCTTCAGGCCCCACTGGCCCTTGAACAGGGCGCCCTCGTCGAGCCAGCTCGCGTACTCCTTGAGCTGGATGCCCTTGATCACGCGGGTGCCCTGGAAGGGCGGCTCGGGGACGGGGTTGTCGATGGCGACGTCGGAGCGGACGTGCCCCTCCTCGGGACGCTCCTCGACCTCGGCCGCGGCGGTGGCGCGGACGCGGCGCTGCTTCAGCTCGGGCAGCTTCGCTCCCGGCACGCCCCGCTTGACGCCGATCAGGGCGTCCATCAGGCGCAGGCCCTCGAAGGCGTCGCGGGCGTAGCGGACCTCGCCCTCGTAGAGCTCGTGCAGGTCCTGCTCGACGTAGGCCCGGGTGAGGGCGGCGCCGCCGAGGATGACCGGGAAGTTCGCCGCCAGTCCCCGCTGGTTCAGCTCCTCCAGGTTCTCCTTCATGATCACGGTGGACTTGACCAGGAGCCCGGACATGCCGATGACGTCGGCCCGGTGCTCCTCGGCGGCGTCCAGGATCGCGGAGACCGGCTGCTTGATGCCGAGGTTGACGACGTTGTAGCCGTTGTTGGACAGGATGATGTCGACGAGGTTCTTGCCGATGTCGTGCACGTCGCCGCGGACGGTGGCCAGGACGATGGTGCCCTTGCCGGCCTCGTCGGTCTTCTCCATGTGCGGTTCGAGGTGGGCGACGGCCGTCTTCATCACCTCGGCGGACTGGAGGACGAACGGCAGCTGCATCTGGCCGGAGCCGAACAGCTCGCCGACGACCTTCATGCCGTCCAGCAGGATCTCGTTGACGATGTCGAGGGCGGGGCGCTCCTGGAGGGCGTCGTCCAGGTCGGCCTCCAGGCCGTTGCGCTCGCCGTCGATGATGCGCCGCTTCAGGCGCTCGTCCAGCGGCAGGGCGGCCAGTTCCTCGGCCTTGCCGGCCTTGAGGGACTTGGCGGTAGCGCCCTCGAACAGCTGCATGAGCTTCTGGAGGGGGTCGTAGCCCTCGGCGCGACGGTCGTGGATGAGGTCGAGGGCCGTCTGTACCTCTTCCTCGCTGAAGCGCGCGATCGGAAGGATCTTGCTGGCGTGCACGATCGCCGAGTCCAGGCCCGCCTTGACGCATTCGTCGAGGAAGACGGAGTTGAGCAGGATGCGGGCGGCCGGGTTGAGGCCGAAGGAGATGTTGGACAGGCCGAGGGTGGTCTGCACCTTCGGGTGGCGCCGCTTCAGCTCACGGATGCCCTCGATGGTGGCGATGCCGTCCTTGCGGGACTCCTCCTGGCCGGTGCAGATGGTGAAGGTCAGGCAGTCGACGAGGATGTCCTCCTCGTGGATGCCCCAGTTCCCGGTCAGGTCGTCGATGAGCCGTTCGGCGATCTCGACCTTCTTCTCGGCGGTGCGGGCCTGGCCCTCCTCGTCGATGGTCAGCGCGATGAGGGCGGCGCCGTGCTCCTGGGCGAGCCGGGTGACCTTGGCGAAGCGGGACTCGGGGCCGTCGCCGTCCTCGTAGTTCACCGAGTTGATCACCGCGCGGCCGCCGAGCTTCTCCAGTCCGGCCTGGATGACGTCGATCTCGGTGGAGTCCAGCACGATCGGCAGCGTGGAGGCGGTGGCGAAGCGGCCGGCCAGCTCCGCCATGTCGGCGGCGCCGTCCCGGCCGACGTAGTCGACGCACAGGTCGAGCATGTGCGCGCCTTCGCGGATCTGCTCCCGGGCGATCTCCACGCAGTCGTCCCAGCGGGCGTCCAGCATGGCCTCGCGGAACTTCTTCGAGCCGTTGGCGTTGGTGCGCTCGCCGATGGCCAGGTAGGAGGTGTCCTGCCGGAACGGCACGCTCTGGTAGAGGGAGGCGGCGCCCGGCTCGGGCTGCGGGCTGCGCTCGGTCGGGGTGAGGTCCCGGACGCGCTCCACCAGCTGGCGCAGGTGCTCGGGGGTGGTGCCGCAGCAGCCGCCGACCAGGGACAGGCCGTAGTCCTGGACGAAGTTCTGCTGGGCGTCGGCCAGGCCCTCGGCGTCGAGCGGGAAGTGGGCGCCGTCCTTGGTCAGGATCGGCAGACCGGCGTTCGGCATGCACAGCAGCGGGATGCGCGAGTGGCGCGTCAGATAGCGCAGGTGCTCGCTCATCTCGGCGGGGCCGGTGGAGCAGTTCAGGCCGATCATGTCGATGCCGAGGGGCTCCAGCGCGGTCAGCGCCGCGCCGATCTCGGAGCCGAGCAGCATGGTGCCGGTGGTCTCGAAGGCCATCGAGCACAGCAGGGGCACATCGACGCCGGTGGCCTCCATGGCCCGGCGGGCGCCCAGGATGGACGCCTTCGTCTGGAGCAGGTCCTGGGTGGTCTCCACGAGCAGCGCGTCGGCGCCGCCGGCGAGCATGCCCTCCGCGTTGGCCTGGTAGCCGTCGCGGATGGTGGCGTAGGCGACGTGGCCGAGCGTGGGCAGCTTGGTGCCGGGGCCGACGGAGCCGAGCACCCAGCGCGGCCGGCCGTCCCGGGCGGCGTACTCGTCGGCGACCTCGCGGGCGATCCGGGCACCCGCCTCGGACAGCTCGTGCACGCGGTCGGAGATCTCGTACTCCGCCGCGGCCGTGTGGTTGGCGCCGAAGGTGTTGGTCTCGACGCAGTCCACGCCCACCGCGAAGTACGCGTCGTGGACCGAACGGACGATGTCCGGCCGCGTGAGGTTCAGGATCTCGTTGCAGCCCTCGAGATTCTGGAAGTCCTCAAGGGTCGGGTCCTGCGCCTGGAGCATGGTGCCCATGGCTCCGTCGGCCACCACCACACGGGTGGCCAGTGCCTCTCTGAGCGCGGACACACGGGTCCGGCTGTCTGCGGAAGGGGTCAGCGGCAACGAGGCCATGTAAAGGGCTCCCTCGGATGCGACGGCTGTCGGCTTTGCGGCTTCCCGGACATCCGGAGGACATCCGGGGAAGGGCGCACCGCGCCAGCGTAACCGGGAGTCGGCTTGGACGGGCACCGCGTCCACGGGGCGGACGCCGATGGCGCCGAGGCGGCCCTTGTGCGTCCGATGAACCTGGACCCGAACCGCCTGTGACACAACAAATGGCGTCCGGCCATTAGCGAGAGGTCGGCATCGACCGGTAGTGTTCGACATTGCCGAACAAGGGCTGTGGTGCCGCTTGTCGGCGGTCGAAGGGGACGGAGGCAGTACGGCGATGGCACGGAACATCCAGTCGCTCGAACGGGCGGCCGCGATGCTGCGGCTGCTCGGGGGCGGCGAGCGACGGCTCGGCCTGTCGGACATCGCCTCCTCGCTGGGCCTGGCCAAAGGCACCGCCCACGGCATCCTGCGCACGCTCCAGCAGGAGGGCTTCGTGGAGCAGGACGACACCTCCGGGCGCTATCAGCTGGGCGCGGAGCTGCTGCGCCTCGGCACCACCTACCTCGATGTGCACGAACTCCGGGCGCGCGCCCTGGTGTGGGCCGACGACCTGGCCCGTTCCAGCGGCGAGAGCGTCTATCTGGGCGTCCTGCACCAGCAGGGCGTGCTGATCGTGCACCACGTCTTCCGGCCCGACGACAGCCGGCAGGTCCTGGAGATCGGGGCCATGCAGCCGCTGCACTCCACGGCCCTGGGCAAGGTGCTGTCCGCCTACGACCCGGTGGCGCACAGCGAGGCCCTGGAGAACGACCGCAAGGCGTTCACCGACCGGACCGTGTGCGATCCGGAGGACTTCGAGCACCTCCTCGACCTCACACGCGCGCGTGGCTACGCGGCGGACGTCGAGGAGACCTGGGAGGGCGTCGCCTCCCTCGCCGCACCCATCCACGACCGGCGGCGCATGCCCGTCGGCTCGGTCGGCATCACCGGCGCCGTTGAGCGGCTGTGCCGGGAGGGGGAGGTGCGGCCGGAACTGATCGCGGCCGTCCGGGACTGTGCCCGCGCGGTGTCGCGGGACCTGGGCGCCGGGCGGTTCTGACGGGACACAGCGGGACCGGGGCGTCGTACGGCGTTCCGGTCCTCGGCATGTCCGCGATCAGGGGCGTCGGCGATCCACAGAACGGGCAGCGATCAGTAACGATCGTGTTTTCGCCAACAGAGCTCTTGACGTGCTCGTAACCCCGAAGCAAGACTCCCGTCCATCGGTCGACATTGTCGAACAGCTACCGGCAATACGCGCTAGAGTGGGACAACGCCAGGCCGGTATCGAACTTCCCCCTGGACGAAGGACAAAGGAGTCGCGGGTGTCCAGCTCCGACATCTTCATCGGCGAGACCATCGGTACCGCCATACTCATCCTCCTCGGCGGCGGAGTCTGCGCCGCCGTCACACTGAAGGCTTCCAAGGCCCGCAACGCCGGCTGGCTCGCCATCACCTTCGGGTGGGGCTTCGCGGTGCTCACGGCGGTCTACACGACGGCGCCGCTCTCCGGCGCCCATCTGAACCCGGCCGTGACGCTCGCGCTCGCCATCAAGGACGGCGACTGGAAGAACGTCCCGGTCTACTGGGCCGGACAGGTCCTCGGCGCCATGATCGGTGCCGCTCTGGTCTGGATCGCTTACTACGGTCAGTTCCACGCGCACCTCACCGACCGCGAGATCGTCGGCGGTCCGGGTGCGCAGGACACCGCGGCCAAGGCCGTCGAGGCCCAGGAGCAGGGCGCAGGCCCCGTGCTGGGCGTCTTCTCCACCGGCCCCGAGGTCCGGGTCGCCTGGCAGAACCTGGCCACGGAGATCATCGGCACCATCGTGCTGGTGCTCGCCGTGCTCACCCAGGGCCTGAACGACAAGGGCAACGGCCTGGGCACGCTGGGTGCCCTGATCACCGCGCTCGTGGTGGTCTCCATCGGTCTGTCCCTCGGCGGCCCGACGGGATACGCGATCAACCCGGCCCGTGACCTCGGTCCGCGTATCGTGCACGCCCTGCTGCCGCTGCCCAACAAGGGCGGCTCCGACTGGGGCTACGCCTGGATCCCGGTGGCCGGTCCGCTCATCGGCGGGGCCATCGCCGCAGGCATCTACAACGTCGCATTCGCTTAGGAGCAAGTGATCCTCGCGCGGGAGCAGCAGTATTCCCGCGCCTTGCGAAACTCTCAGCACGCGCCGTACGTAAAGCCCCATAAACCCGGAATTACCAGGAGCACACAGTGACCGACGCGCACACCGCCGGCCCCTTCATCGCCGCCATCGACCAGGGCACCACCTCCAGCCGCTGCATCGTCTTCGACCGCGACGGCCGGATCGTGTCCGTCGACCAGAAGGAGCACGAGCAGATCTTCCCGAAGCCGGGCTGGGTCGAGCACAACGCCACCGAGATCTGGACGAACGTCCAGGAGGTCGTCGCCGGGGCCATCGCCAAGGCCGGCATCACCCGCGACGACATCAAGGCCATCGGCATCACCAACCAGCGCGAGACCACCGTGCTGTGGGACAAGAACACCGGTGAGCCCGTCCACAACGCCATCGTCTGGCAGGACACCCGCACCGACGCCCTCTGTCGCGAGCTCGGCCGCAACGTCGGCCAGGACCGCTTCCGCCGCGAGACGGGCCTCCCCCTCGCCTCCTACTTCGCCGGCCCGAAGGCCCGCTGGCTGCTCGAGAACGTCGACGGCCTCCAGGAGCGCGCCGAGGCGGGCGACATCCTCTTCGGCACCATGGACACCTGGGTCATCTGGAACCTGACCGGCGGTGTCGACGGCGGCAAGCACGTCACGGACGTCACCAACGCCTCCCGCACGATGCTCATGAACCTGCACACCATGCAGTGGGACGACAAGATCTGCGAGTCCATCGGCGTCCCGAAGCAGGTCCTGCCCGAGATCCGCTCCTCCGCCGAGGTCTACGGCGAGATCACCGGCGGGAAGCTGGGCGACCTGCTCGGCGGCATCCCGGTCGCCTCCGCGCTCGGCGACCAGCAGGCGGCCCTGTTCGGCCAGACCTGTTTCTCCGAGGGCGAGACCAAGTCGACGTACGGCACCGGCACCTTCATGGTGATGAACACCGGTGACAAGATCATCAACTCCTACAGCGGCCTGCTGACCACCGTCGGCTACAAAATCGGCGACCAGGACACGGTCTACGCCCTGGAGGGCTCGATCGCCGTCACCGGCTCGCTGGTGCAGTGGATGCGCGACCAGATGGGCCTGATCTCCACCGCCGCCGAGATCGAGACCCTCGCCCTGTCGGTCGAGGACAACGGCGGCGCCTACTTCGTGCCGGCCTTCTCCGGCCTGTTCGCCCCGTACTGGCGCTCCGACGCCCGCGGTGTGATCGCCGGCCTGACCCGGTATGTCACCAAGGCGCACCTCGCGCGCGCCGTCCTGGAGGCCACCGCCTGGCAGACGCGTGAGATCGCCGACGCCATGACGAAGGACTCCGGCGTCGAGCTGACCGCCCTCAAGGTCGACGGCGGTATGACCAGCAACAACCTGCTGATGCAGACGCTCTCGGACTTCCTGGACGCCCCCGTGGTGCGCCCGATGGTCGCCGAGACCACCTGCCTCGGCGCCGCCTACGCCGCCGGCCTCGCCGTCGGCTTCTGGAACAGCACCGACGACCTGCGCGCCAACTGGCGCCGGGCCGCCGAGTGGACCCCCCGCATGGACGCGGAAATCCGCGACCGTGAGTACAAGAGCTGGCTCAAGGCCGTCGAGCGGACCATGGGCTGGCTCGAGGACGAGGAGTAAGAAACAGCATGACCACTCAGTCCACCCTGCAGTCCGTGCCTGCCCTGGGGACGCACCCGGCCTCCGGCTCGAACCCGAGCCGAGCCGAGACCAGGGAGCAGCTCGCCAAGGCGTCGTACGACCTTCTCGTGATCGGCGGCGGCATCCTGGGCATCTCCACCGCCTGGCACGCCGCGCAGTCCGGCCTCAGGGTGGCTCTGGTCGACGCCGGCGACTTCGCCGGTGCCACGTCCTCCGCCTCCTCCAAGCTGCTCCACGGCGGTCTGCGCTACCTGCAGACCGGCGCGGTGAAGCTGGTGGCGGAGAACCACTTCGAGCGCCGTGCGGTCTCCCGCCAGGTGGCCCCCCACCTGGCGAACCCGCTCACCTTCTACCTCCCGGTGTACAAGGGCGGGCCGCACGGCGCGGCGAAGCTCGGGGCGGGCGTCTTCGCCTACTCCGCGCTCTCCGCGTTCGGTGACGGCGTCGGGCACCTCCTGTCCCCCGCCAAGGCGGCGCAGGACGTGCCCGAGCTGCGCACCGAGAACCTCAAGGCCGTGGCCGTCTACGGCGACGACCAGATGAACGACGCGCGCATGGCGCTGATGACCGTCCGCGGCGCCGTGGAGGCGGGCGCGGTCGTCCTCAACCACGCCGAGGTGACGGGCCTGCGCTTCACCCAGGGCCGGGTCACGGGCGCCGAGCTGAAGGACCGGCTGTCCGGCGACGAGTTCGGCGTCAGCGCCCGGCTGGTGCTGAACGCGACCGGCCCGTGGGTCGACCACCTGCGCAAGATGGAGGACCCGAAGGCGGCACCGTCCATCCGGCTGTCCAAGGGCGCCCACCTGGTGCTGAAGCGCACCTCCCCCTGGAAGGCCGCGCTCGCCACCCCGATCGACAAGTACCGCATCACCTTCGCCCTCCCCTGGGAGGACATGCTGCTGCTCGGCACCACCGACGAGGAGTTCGAGGGCGACCCGGCGGATGTCTCGGTCACCGAGAAGGACATATCCCAGATCCTCGACGAGGCCGCCTTCTCCGTCCGCGACCAGCAGCTGAGCCGCGACCTCATCACCTACTCGTTCGCGGGCCTGCGGGTGCTGCCGGGCGGCCCCGGCGACACCTCCAAGGCCAAGCGCGAGACGGTCGTGACCGAGGGCAGGGGCGGCATGCTGTCCGTCGCCGGCGGCAAGTGGACCACCTTCCGGCACATCGGCCGCACGATCATGCAGAAGCTGGAGTCGCTGCCGGGCCACCCCCTGGGCGACGACTTCGAGCCGATCAGCTCGCTGCCGAAGAAGCTGCCGCTGCCCGGCATCGCCAACCCGCGCGCGGTCGCCCACCGGCTGCTCACCGACCGCCCGGCGCCGGGCCCCCGCATGGGAGCCGACACCGCCAAGCACCTGGCCACGCACTACGGCTCGCTGGCGTTCGACATCGCCCGCATGGCCAACGACAACCCGGAGCTCGCCGAGCGCGTGCACCCGGACGCCCCGGAGATCTGGGCGCAGGTCGCCTGGGCCCGGGACCACGAGTGGGCCGAGACGCAGGACGACGTGCTGCGGCGCCGGACGACGCTGACGATCCGCGGCCTGGCCACGGACGATGTCCGCGCCAAGGTCCAGGACCTGCTCGACAAGAAGTAGGCGCGATACGGGCCCCGTGCACGAAGGGGCGGCTCCCCGCCGACGGAGCCGCCCCTTCCCCGTGTCCGTGGCCGCATAATGACGTGATACGTCGGAGGTCTTAAGCGACAGGAGGCCGGCCATGGCAGTCACCGACGAGGCGATCGAGAAGATCAAGGGAATGATCGTCTCCGGCGCGCTGCGCCCGGGCGACCGGCTGCCCAAGGAGAGCGAGCTCGCCGCCGACCTCGGCCTGTCCCGCAACTCTCTGCGGGAAGCAGTACGGGCGCTCTCCCTCATCCGGATCCTGGACGTCCGGCAGGGCGACGGCACGTATGTGACGAGCCTCGACCCGCAACTCCTGCTCGAGGCGATGAGCTTCGTCGTGGACTTCCACCGCGACGACACGGTCCTGGAGTTCCTCGCCGTACGCCGCATCCTGGAGCCGGCCGCGACGGCCATGGCGGCGCTGCGGATCAGCGAGCAGCAGCTGGACGCGCTCACGGCCCAGCTGGACAAGCTCGGCGACGCCCCGTCCGTGGAGGATCTCGTCGCCTGCGACCTGGAGTTCCACCGGGGCATCGTGCACAGCTCGGGCAACTCCGTGCTGTGCTCGCTGCTCGACGGGCTGTCCGGCCCCACCACCCGGGCGCGGATCTGGCGCGGCCTCACCCAGGAGGACGCCGTCGCCCGCACCCTGCGCGAGCACCGGGCGATCCTCGCCGCCCTGCGCGACCGGGACGCCGAGGCGGCGCGCTCGTGGGCGACCGTGCACATCGCGAGCGTGGAGCAGTGGCTGCGCTCCACGCTGTGACCCGAGCCTCACGGACAGCTCGGATGAATCCGGGGTGTTCAGGGGTGCGTCGCGGGGCAGTGATGGGGTCACTCCCCCTGCGAGGGGGCTGCGGGCGCCCCCTTGGCACGCCGTAAGGTTGGGGCGTTCGCGAGGGTACGTCGGAAGGAGGCACTGGGTGATCGAGCTCGAGGGGGTTCCCGAGCTGGTCGACCCGGTCATGGTGGCCGCGTTCGAGGGCTGGAACGATGCCGGCGACGCCGCCTCCACCGCGGTCGCGCATCTGGACAGGGAATGGAAGGGCGAGGTGTTCGCGGCGCTGGACGCCGAGGACTACTACGACTTCCAGGTGAACCGCCCCACGGTGTTCATGGAAGCGGGCGTCCGCAAGATCACCTGGCCGACGACACGGCTGTCGGTGGTCCGGGTCGGCGGGGACAAGCCGCGCGATCTCGTTCTCGTGCGGGGCATCGAACCGTCCATGCGGTGGCGCTCGTTCTGCAACGAACTGCTGGGCTTCGCGCACGAACTGGGGGTGGAACTGGTGGTCGTCCTGGGCGCCCTGCTCGGCGACACCCCGCACACGCGTCCGGTTCCGATCAGCGGGACGACGTCCGACGCCGACCTGGCCCGCCGGATGGACCTGGAGGAGACCAAGTACGAGGGCCCCACGGGCATCGTGGGCGTCCTCCAGGAGGCGTGCACGCACGCGGGCGTACCGGCCGTCTCGCTGTGGGCGGCGGTGCCGCACTATGTGTCGCAGCCGCCCAACCCGAAGGCCACGCTGGCTCTCCTGAACCGCCTGGAGGACCTGATCGACGTGCGCATCCCGCTCGGCGAGCTGCCCGAGGACGCGCGCGCCTGGCAGGTGGGCGTGGACCAGCTGGCCGCCGAGGACAGCGAGGTCGCCGAGTACGTCCAGTCGCTGGAGGAGGCCCGGGACACCGCCGAGCTGCCGGAGGCCTCGGGCGAGGCCATCGCGCGTGAGTTCGAGCGCTATCTGAGACGCCGGGACGGTGGCGGACCGACCGCCTCCGGTGGACACGCGACGGCGGACGGCAGCGACAGCACATCGTATCTGCGGGACGGTCCCAGCGGCCGTACTCGACCGCCGAAGCCGCCCAAGGCGGGCGCGGACGACGGGGAGTCCCCGTCCCAGCCAAAGCCGGGCACGGACGACGAGGAGTCGTCGGAGGACTGAGGCACGCACGCACCGTCAGAGGGGGCGTCTCCCGGC
>NZ_JBSHKH010000167.1:0-15483 GCF_053643595.1 Streptomyces sp. NPDC055506
GTGTCGAAGGCGTGCCTGGTCCTGGTCCGCTAGTCCTCACACGTTCCTTGGCACTTGTACGCCCAGAGAGTGCCGCAGCCCCTGTTGCACTTACACCAGCAATTGTCGCAGTAGGCACACTGCACGCAGTTCCCTCTGTCGCAGTAGTCGGAGTGCTGCGCGCACGTGCAGTCCGACGCGGCCAGCTCCGCCGAAGTGGGAGCGGGGCCGAGCGTTGCCAGCAGCGCTCCTGCCTCAGCTTTGCCGAAGGCGGCGATGGCGCGATCGCGAAGATCCTGCGCCTGCTGGTCCAGCTGGGGAGTCAGCCTTTCGTTGAAGGTGGCTTCCCGACGGGCCAGTTTCATGGCCCTGTTGATGACGTCAACTTGGTCGGCCGTCAGGTCGGGGTGGGCAGAACGGTAGGCCTGCAGATGATCCACCCACATGTTGCTGCGCACTGACGGGGCGAGTTCGGTGTAGATCGCCCTGCGGTATGTCACGTCATGACGGGTGAACGCGGCATAGTTCTGCGGGAGGTTGGCCTTGTTCGCCTGGACCCACTTCTGGGCCTCAGTCAGCTCCTTGGCGGCGGCCGGAGACGCGTTCGCGGCGAACAGTGCTGCGACCGCACCCGCGCCGGCCAGGCGCAGGAACTGTCCACGCCCCATCCCCGACGAGCCGCCCTTGTCCGCCGGTGCGGCCGTTCCCTTGCGCAGCGCGCCCAGTGCGGCCAGGAGTCGCAGCGTGGTGCTCGGGCCCAGCAGCCTGGGCAGCCGTGCCGCAAGGGCGAACCCGGTCCAGGCGCGTACCCTGCCGCCCTCCTCGACGCTGATCAGGGTCGGGGCGAAGGGGGCGTTGTCGCCCAGGGCCTGCGTGCGCCAGGCCGTCACCTCGGGATCGGACAGAGGCTTGATGTCGAGCTTGTCGCCACTGGACTGCTGGACCTGCTGTGCGACCTTGCTGCACTTGCAGCATGAAGCGTCGAACGCCAGAATCCACTGGCCGGCTTGCTGAGAGGTCATCGTTGTCCTTATTGGTACGGATCACAACTTTCGTCCGCAGTGCTAGTTGGTGCACTCTCCGTTGCATGTCTGCACCCAGAGATGGCCGCAACCCCTGTGGCACGTACAGCAGGCACCGCAGTTCTGGCATTTCACACAGTTGCCCGAATCGCAGTAGTCGTTCGGCCAGTTGCAGTCGCATTCGGCCAGGGCGCCCTTCGCTGCTTTGGGAGCGGCAGCGGGAGCCGGGCCGAGCGTTGCCAGCAGTGCCCCTGCCTCCGCCTTGCCGAAGGCGGCGATGGCGGGGTCCCGCAGAGCCTGCAACTGCTGCTCGAGCTCGGGAGTCGGCTCGCCGCTGAACGTGGACTCCTGACGCGCCAGTTCGACGGTCCGGTCGATGATCTCAACCTGGTCGGCCGACAGATCGGGATGAGCGGCACGGTAGGCCTTGAGGTGGTCCACCCACATGTTGCTGCGCACCGAAGGGCTGAGTTCGGCGTAGATCGCCTTCCGGTGCGCCATGTCGTACCGCGCGAAGGTGCTGTAGGTCTGCGGGAGCTTGGCCTTGTTCGCCTGGACCCACTTCTGAGCCTCAGTCAGCTCCCTGGCGGCGGCCGGAGACGCGTTCGCGGCGAACAGGGCTGCGACCGCACCCGCGCCGGCCAGGCGCAGGAACTGTCCACGCCCCATTCCCGAGCCACCGTTGTCCGCCGGTGCGGCCGTTCCCTTGCGCACCGCGCCGAGTGCGGCCATCAATCGCAGCGTGGAGCGGGGGCCGAGTAGCGTGGCCATCCGTGCCGCCATGGCGAACCCGGTCCAGGCTCGCGCCTTGCCGCCCTCTTCCAGCCTGATCAGGGTCGGGGCGAAGCGGGCGTTGTCGCCCAGGGCCTGCGTGCGCCAGGCCGTCACCTCGGGATCGGACAGGGGCTTGATGTCGAGCTTGTCGCCACTGGACTGCTGGACCTGCTGTGCGACCTTGCTGCACTTGCAGCATGAAGCGTCGAACGCCAGAATCCACTGGCCGGCTGGCTGAGAAATCATTGCTTGCCTTTCTCGGTGGAGATCGTGCCTTTCCTGGAGGAGCTGACACGCACGCCGTTCACACGTTTATCCGCAGATGCCCCTCGCCCTGGATGCAGTTGCCGGGTGCTCTGGGCGGCGGTTTGCCGGGGGCTGGAGGGGAAGATCCCCATAATTCGTGCATGATGGCGGCACGTGCGCAGTTAGGCCTGTTCCGTGTGTGTACGGGTGTCAGCTCGCACTGCTGACTGCACCATTCCATGTTGACGTGCTTCCGTCAACACTCTCTGTTATGCATTTCTCGCCGTACCCGTGCCGGGCGAAGGACGGTACGAGGACGGGCCAAGGCACGATCGAGGACTGTGCGTCATAGCCTGCTCGGGTTCATGGAATAGGAAACGAACCGGACCACGCGACACGGTCCGCGCAATTTCCGAGACTTGCGGGGGCGCCGGCATGAACTCACAGCGATGCCGCTCGGTCGTGCGGAGCGATTCCGCGCGACTTCTTACACTGAGTTGATCAATAGCTGGTGCGCGAGGGAGTGTCTGTAGGTCCTGCAGGGAGCGGCAAGGGCCATGGGCCTGCATCGCCAGCTCAGCTCGAGGATCGAACGCCGGGCGTCAGGAGGTACTCGTGAACTTGTAGCCGAGCTGCGCCAGCATGGTCACGTTGTCACTGAGAGCCCAGTGTTCGACGATGATTCCGTCCTGCACCCGGTTCATGTTCATCGTCATCATCTCGAAGGTCTTTCCCGTCGGCGGCATTCCCATGAAATCCAGAGTGTGGGTGCCCCGGACCACGGACCTGGTGGCCACCACGTCCCCGGTCTCGACGATTTCCTCCAGGGTGGAATGGAGATCGGGAAAGAACGCCCGGGTGAGCTGCCACACGCCCAGCAAGCCCTCCCGGTCGCGCGGCGTGCCCGGGGGGTGCTCGGCGTCGCTCGACGTCCCCGCGAGATGGGCGACGACATCGGGTGAGATGAGTTCCCGCAGCCTTTCCGTATCACCCGCGTTGAACGCCTTGTTGAGGTTGATGGCTATCTCCGAGAGGTGCCCCATGGCGAATCCGTCCCGTCTGAGGAAGGTCTGCGGCCGAGTCGCTGCTCGCGGCAACTTATCTGCCGCGGCGGCAATGCGGCAACCCGTACCAGCAGCCTACGTCACCTGTCCGCAGAAATAGGGGTAGGGGCTTTGTGTGGGGTGATTCCGTAGGGGTTTCAGGGATGATCTTAGGGGTTACCAAGGGCTGACTGAACCCGGTGCCGGTCCCGTAGCGTGTCCATGGGAAACGGCGGAATTGTCCGGCACGAATGCGAGGTACCGCGTCAGTGGATTTCGACCTCACCGATGAACAGCGATGTCGCTACGACCGTGTCTCCGCCGAAGTCACGCAGCAGCTGGGCGGGCCCGGCACGCCGTCGGAGCTGCCCTTCACCCGCACGCAGTGGAAAAGCGCGGCGCAGATCGGGCTCACGGGGCTGTGCGTGCCCGCCGAGTACGGCGGGGGCGGTCTCGGAGCGCTGGACACCGCGCTGTGCCTCCAGGCGTTCGGCCGGGCCTGTCCCAACACCGGGCTGGTGTTCGCCGTGGCCGCTCACCTGCTGGCCTGCGCTGTTCCGATTCGCGACTTCGCCGACGGCGACGTCCGGGGTGAACTGCTGTCCGGACTGGCGTCCGGCGAGCTGATCGCGGCGAACGCCATGACGGAGGACGAGGCCGGCTCCGACCTCTCCCGTCTCGGCGTGACCGCCGAGCAGGAGCCCGGGGGTTATGTGCTGCACGGCGACAAGTCGTTCGCGAGCAACGCCCCCGCCGCCGACGTGTTCGTCACCTACGCCACGACCTCCCCCGCCGCCGGCTTCCTCGGAATCACGGCATTCGCGGTGCCAAGAACCGCTCCCGGAGTCGCGACCGGTGAGCCCTTCGAGAAGATGGGCCTCGGCGGTTGCCCGGCCGGGCGAGTGCTCTTCCGGCACTGCCGGGTGCCCGAGACCCACCGGCTGGGCCGGGAGGGGCAGGGCACGGCCGTCTTCCAGCACTCGATGGCGTGGGAACGCGGCTGCCTGTTCGCCGTCTACCTGGGCCTGATGGAGCGTCAACTACAGCAGTGCGTCGAACGAGCGTGCGCCCGGCGCCAGTTCGGCCGTCCCATCGGCGAGTTCCAGGCCGTCTCGCACCGCATCGCCGGAATGAAGCAACGGCTCGAGAGTGCCCGCCTGCTGCTGTACCGCGCCTGCTGGCTCCTCGACGGAGGCCGCGATCACAACGAGGCGGTCGCCCTGTCCAAGATGGCCGTTTCCGAGGCCGCCGTGGCCAACAGCCTCGACGCCATCCAGGTCTTCGGGGGTGACGGATACCTCAGGTCCGCGGGGATCGAACAGCACCTCAGGGACTCCGTACCCGGCGGGATCTTCTCCGGCGCCACCGACATCCAGCGGGAAGTCGTCGCGAGAGGGCTCGGCCTGTGAACCGTACGAGCCAACGGCACAGCCCGAGTCGCCCCCGCCTGGGGGCCGCCGAAGGGACGGTCCTGCCATGAGCCTGCACCGGCTGGCCATCGACTCCGCCGCCAGGGAACCCGACCGGCCGGCCGTGGCCGGGCCCACCGGCGACCTGTGCTATGCCGAACTCGACCACGCAGCCAACGCCCTTGCCCACCGGCTGCGCGCGATGGGAGTCGCTGCCGGGGACCGCGTCGCGCTGTGGGCCGACAAGTCCCCGGACTTCGTGGTGGCCATGCAGGCGGTGCTGCGGCTCGGCGCCGCCTACGTGCCCGCCGACGGCGCCGTGCCCGTGGCCCGCGTCGCCGCCATGGCACGCGACTGCACGGCCGCCGCCGTCCTCACCTCTACCGACCGGCTCGCCGGGCTCCGGGACGCTCTCGGCTCCCTGCTGCCCAGCGCCGACCTGGCGCAGGAACCGGACCCCGAGGCCGCCCCGGTGGACGCGGAGGTCGCACCCGACGACCTCGCCTACATCCTCTACACCTCGGGCTCGACAGGCGCCCCCAAAGGGGTCTGCATCAGCCACGGGAACGCACGCGCGTTCGTCGACTGGGCCGTCAAGGAGCTTGGCCCCGGGCCACAGGACCGCTTCGCCAACCACGCGCCGTTCACCTTCGACCTGTCCGTCCTCGACCTGTACGCGGCGTTCGCCGTCGGCGCCTCGGTCCACCTCATACCCTCCGAACTCGCCTACGCCCCCGCGCAGCTGGCGGAACTGATCCACCAGTGGCGGATCACCGTGTGGTACTCGGTGCCGTCCGCTCTGACGCTGCTGATGCGAGACGGCGCACTGCTCGACCGCCCCGCCCCCGAAGCGCTGCGCGCGGTGCTGTTCGCGGGTGAGCCGTTCCCCCTGCCGCAGGTGCGCGCACTCGCGCGCTGGACCGGCGCACGCCTGCTCAACCTCTACGGTCCCACTGAGACCAATGTGTGCCTCCGTCACGAGGTCGGGCCCGCCGACGTGGAAAACGACCGGCCCCTGCCGATCGGCACCCCCGTGAGCGGCGACCACGCGTGGGCCGAGACCCCCGACGGCCGGCCGGCCGCTGTGGGGGAGGTGGGCGAACTGCTCGTGGAGGGTCCCACGGTGATGCTCGGCTACTGGGGTGTGCAACCGCACCAGGGGCCCTACCGCACCGGAGACCTTGTCCGGCGGCTTCCCGACGGCTCGTTCGAGTACCTCGGCCGTCGCGACCACATGGTCAAGGTGCGCGGACACCGTGTCGAGCCGACCGAAGTAGAGACGGTGCTCGCCCTGCACGACGATGTGGCGGAGGCCGCCGTCGTCGTCGCGGGCAGCGGCATGGACGCCCGGCTGGTGGCGTACGTCGTCCCGGCGCGAGGCCGCGAGGTGGGGGTTCTGGGACTCAGGCGGCACGCGGCACAGCGACTGCCCCGCTACATGCTCGCCGACGAGATCCGCTTCCTTCCCCAACTGCCCCGCAACCGCAACGGAAAGACCGACCGCGCCGCCCTCACGGAGGCGGCGCGCGCCGAGCCCGTCGTGTCCCACCCCACTGAGCAGCCGCACGCGAGCGGAAGGTGACGTCATGCCTGACCAGGAGATGACCAAGCGAATCGCGGAGTACATCCGCGAGAAGTTTCTCGACGGAGACCCGCAGGGCGAGCTGCAGGACACCTCACCGCTGCTGGAGTGGGGAGTCCTCAACTCGCTCAGAGTCGCGCAACTGATCGGCTTCGTGCGCGAGGAGTTCGGCGTCGTCGTCCCGCCCCGTGAGATCCACGCGGACAACCTCAGGGACGTGCGCAGCATCACCGCGATGGTCGCCCGCCTGGCCTGACCAGGCGGGCCGTACTCCGCCCGGGCAAGTCAGAGCGAAAGGCGTTTCAGGACCATGGTCGCCAGCACGGACGTGACCTCCCGCCATGCCGAGCCCATCGCGGTCGTCGGCATGGGATGCCGCCTGCCCGGCGGCGTGCGGGACCTCGGCTCTCTCGGCAGCGTGCTCAGGTCGGGCACCGACGTCCTTCGGCCGGTTCCGGAGGACCGCTGGGCACGTGAGCTGCACGACCCCGAGCCGGAGCGGCCGGGCACCATCACCAACCACTCCGGCTCGTTCCTGGACGACATCGACCGCTTCGACCCGGCGTACTTCGGGATCACGCCGCGCGAGGCCGCCGCCATCGACCCGCAGCATCGCCTCCTGATGGAAGTGGCCTGGGAGGCCATGGCCGACTCCGGACGCCCCCGCGAGGAATGGCGCGCCTCCCGCACCGGGGTCTTCGTCGGCCTGCTCGCCGGCGACTACCACCTCCTGCACACGAAGGCAGTCGGCCTCGACGGCATCGGCCCGCACTACGTCACCGGAACGGAGTTCAGCTTCGCGGCGGGACGCCTCGCCTACGCGTTCGACCTGCGAGGGCCCGCTGTCGCCGTCAACTCCGCCTGTTCCTCCTCGCTCTACGCCGTGCACCAGGCCTGCCAGAGCCTGCGGGCCGGCGACGTCGACACCGCGCTCGCCGGCGGCGTCAGCCTGCTGCTCAGCCCCGAGATCAGCGTGTTCATGAGCCGCATCGGAGCCATCTCGCCCTCGGGCCGGTGCCGGCCGTTCGACGCCTCGGCCGACGGCATCGTCCGCGGCGAGGGCTGCGGCGTCGTCGTCCTCAAACGGCTTACGGACGCCGTCGCCGACCGCGACCGGATCCATGCCGTCATCCGCGGTTCCGCGGTCAACAACGACGGCGGCAGCCTCGGCCTCACCGCCCCCAACGCCGCGGCGCAGGCGGCCGTCCTGCAGGCGGCCCTCACCAACGCGGGGCTCGGGCCGGACGACGTCGACTACGTGGAGGCCCACGGCACCGGCACCCCCCTCGGCGACATGATCGAGCTGGGCGTCCTGTCCGAGGTCTACGGCACGGCCCGTACCGGCGGCAAGCCGCTGTTCCTCGGCTCGCACAAGGCGGTCTTCGGGCACACCGACGCCGCCGCCGGAATCACCGGACTGCTCAAGTCGATCTGGGTCATCACCACCGGTCATGCACCGGTGCAGCCCCACATCGATGAACTCACCCCCGCCGTCGACTGGCGCGGCGGCGGCATCGCAGTGCCCCTGACCGGCACCGACCTCACCGCCACCGACCCGGCCGGGACCGGCCGCCGTCTGCGCGCCGGCGTCAGCGCGTTCGGCCTCAGCGGCACCAACGTCCACCTCATCGCGGAGGCTCCGCCCGACGAGGCCGAACCGGCCGCCGGACCACCGGCGCCGGGTGCGCACGTCCTGCTGGTCTCCGCCGCCCGTCACGAAGGCCTCGCCGGCCAGATCACGGCGATGCGGGACCGACTGACACAGGATGACGAGCCGCTCGGCGACACGCTCGCCTCCGCCGCCACGCGGCGCACCCACGAAGCCCACCGCTTCGCGGCCGTCGCCACCGACCGGGAAGGGCTGATCGCGGCACTCGACGACCCCGACGGCGCCTGCTCGGGCGTCCTCGGCGCCGAGGGCGAACCCGCGCCGGTCTTCGTCTTCTCCGGCCAGGGCTGCCAGTGGCCCGGCATGGCGACCGACCTTCTGCGCAGCGAGCCCGAGATCAGGGAAACGCTCGACGAGTGCGACGCGCTGATCCGCGCCGAGGCGTCCTGGTCGCTGATCGACACGCTGCGGCGGCACGAGGACAGCGGCCTGGACCGTACGGACCTGGCCCAGCCGGCCATCTTCGCCGTGCAGGTGGCCCTGACCCGCTGGCTCGCCCGGCGGGGAGTCGTCCCGGCGGCCGTCGTGGGTCACAGCGTCGGCGAGATCGCCGCCGCCCACACGGCCCGGGTGCTGGATCTCCCGGACGCCGTCCGGCTGATCGTGCGCCGAGGGCAGATCCTGCGGGAAACCGCCGGCACCGGACGCATGCTCGCCGTTCAGGGCGCCCCCGACACCGTCGAGCGGCTCCTCGCGGACAGCGGACTCCCGGTCGTCGTCGCCGCCGTGAACGGCCCCGAGTCGGTCGTCGTCGCCGGGCCGGACGACGCCGTGGAGGCCGCTGTGCTGGTCCTGGAGGGCAGGGGGCTGCCCTGCCGCCGTACCCGCGTCGACTACCCGTTCCACAGCCCGCTCGTCGCCGCGTGCGGCCCGCGCCTGAGGGAGGCGATCGCCGGCCTCCTTCCGCACGACCCGGCCCTGCGCCTCCTGTCCAGCGTCGAGCCCCACACTGACGCCGGCCGGCTCGACGACGCGTACTGGGGCCGTAACATCACGGAACCCGTCCGGCTGTGGCCGGCGATCGACCGCCTCCTGTCCGAGCCCGAGTCCTACTCCCTGGTGGAGATCGGCCCGCACCCGGTCCTCACCCGGCCGCTGATCGACGCCGTACGGCGCCGCGGGCGCGACAGCGCCGTACTCGGCACGCTGCGTCGCGACGAGCCCGGCCCCGTGGCACTGCACAAGGCACTGGCCCGGCTCCACATCACCGGGGCGGCGGTGGACTGGGAACAGGTCACCGGCCGGCCGCGTCGGTACCGGGATCTGCCGGTGCCTTCCTGGCACGGCGAGCGGTACTGGCTGCCCGCGCTGCGAGAGGGCCGGCAGCCCGCGCCGAACGGCTCCCCCGCAGCGATACCGGACGCCGTACCGGAGCCCGTCGCCCGGCCCGCGCTTGACACACCGTCCACATCCGACGGGCCTGCGGTGCCCGTCGACGGCGCCCGGCCCTCCGCGCAGGTCGCGCACCGGGTCGACGCCTGCGTCCGGCACCTCCTCGGCCTCAGCCTGGGCCACCCGCTGCCGCACCGGCGAGGCCTGTTCGAACAGGGCCTGGACTCGCTGACCGCCGTGGCACTCCACAAGCGCCTCGAAGCGGAGTTCGCGGTCACGCTCCCCTCCAGCGTGGTCTTCGAGCACCCGTCGGTCCAGGCCCTGGCCGCCCACCTCAGCCAGCTGACGCAGCAGCGCTCCGGAGAGGAGACCCCACAGCCCGCGCCCTCGGACGGCGCCACCGATTCCGGCGAGGACGGCTCCTTCGCAGTCATCGGCATTGCCTGCCGGCTCCCCGGCGCCTCCTCCCCGCAGGACTTCTGGTCGCTGCTCACCGAGAGCCGCTCCGCCGTGTCCAGCCCGCCACCGCACCGCCGTGACGATCCGATCTGGGCCGAGGCGGGCCCAGGCGTACCCACCGACGGCGGCTACCTGGACGACGTCTCCGGCTTCGACGCCGCGTTCTTCCGCATCTCGCCCCGCGAGGCCGTCTCCCTGGACCCACAGCAGCGGCTCGCCCTCGAAGTGTCCTGGGAAGCGCTGGAGGACGCCGGATACCCCGCGTCCGACCTGGCGGGGCGTCAGGTCGGGGTGTACGTCGGCCTCAACACGGCCGACTATCACGAACTGCTCACCCGCGACATGGCCAACATCGACCTCTACTACGGCACCGGAAACACCTTCGCCGCCTCCGCGGGCCGGCTGTCGTACTTCCTCGGACTGCGCGGACCCAGCCTGGCGGTGGACACTGCCTGCTCGGCCTCGCTGACCGCCGTGCACCTCGCCTGCCAGGGGCTGAGGGCGGGCGACTGCGAGGTCGCTCTCGTCGGCGGCGTCAATGTCATCGCGTCGCCCACCGTGTCGGTGGCGATGTCCGCCGGCGGGGCGCTCGCCCCCGACGGCCGCTGCAAGACCTTCGACGAGGCGGCGGACGGCTACGGGCGAGGTGAGGGCGCGGTCACACTCGTCCTCAAACCACAGGCCGCCGCCGAGCGCGACGGCGACCGCATCTACGCCGTGCTGCGCGGCACCGCCGTCAACCAGGACGGTGACAGCGGAGGATTCACCGTCCCGAACGCGGCTGCGCAGACCGCCCTGATCCGCCAGGCACTGGCCCGTGCGGGCTGGGCACCCGCCGACGTCGACTACGTGGAGGCACACGGCACCGGCACCCCCCTGGGCGACCCCATCGAGGTGCACGCCATGGCGCAGGCCCTCGGCCCCGGACGCGACGAGCGCGCACCGCTGTACATCGGCTCGGCCAAGGCGAACATCGGCCACCTGGAGGCGGCAGCCGGCATCACCGGCCTGCTCAAGGTCATCCTCTCCCTGCACCACCGCGAGATCCCCCCGCATCTGATCAACACCCCCTCCCGCCGGATCGACTGGGAGAGGCTGCCCGTCTCCCTCGTCACCGAGCGCCGCGCCTGGCCGGAGCGCGGCCGGCCGGCCCGAGCGGGCGTGTCCTCCTTCGGCTTCAGCGGCAGCAATGCCCACGTCCTCGTCGAACAGGCCACCCCCGCCGGTCGTGCGGAGGACACCCGCACGGCGGCGCCCGCCCCGTCGTCCGGGCTCGTGCCGTGGGTGGTGTCGGCCCGCGGCAGCGCAGGGCTGCGCGGTCAGGCCGCGCGCCTGGCGCAATTCGTCGCCGCCCGCCCGGACCTGCACCCCCTGGACATCGCGTACTCGCTCGCCACTACCCGTTCCCTGCTGGAAACCCGGGCCGTGCTCCTGGCCCCCGCGGACGACCGGGACACCGTCCTCACCGGCCTGACGGCACTCGCCGAAGGACGTCACACCGAGGGCGTCATACAGGGCAGGGCAGGGCAGGGCGGCACGACAGCCTTCCTGTTCAGCGGACAGGGAAGCCAACGGGCCGCCATGGGCCGACAGTTGTACGACCGCCACCCCGTCTTCGCCGCTGCCCTGGACGAGGTGACGGACGAACTGGACCGCCGGCTGGAGCGGCCACTGCGCGAGGTGATGTTCGCCGCGCCGGACTCGGAGACCGCCCGGCTGCTGGACCAGACCCGGTACACGCAGAGCGCGCTGTTCGCGGTGGAGGTCGCTCTTCTGCGGCTGCTGCGCCACTGGGGAGTCGAGCCCGACTACGTGATGGGCCACTCCATAGGCGAGCTGACTGCCGCATACGCGGCCGGAGTGTTCTCGCTCCCCGACGCGGCCCGCCTGGTCGCCGCCCGCGGCCGGCTGATGCAGGCCCTGCCCCCGGGTGGCGCCATGGTCGCCGTGTCGGCGCCCGAAGAGGAGGTCACCGAGGCCATCGCCGGCTCCGCCCACCAGGACCGGCTCGGCATCGCCGCCGTCAACGGCCCCCGGGCCACGGTCGTCTCCGGTGACGAGGACGCCGTACTGGAGCTGACCGCCGTACTCGCCGAACGGGGACACCGCACGAGGCGCCTGCAGGTGAGTCACGCGTTCCACTCCGCACACATGGACGGCATGCTCGACGACTTCCGACGCCTGGCAGAGGAGATCACCTACCACGAGCCGGGGATCCCCATGGTGTCCAACGTGACCGGGCGGCGGGCCGAGCCCGGCGAACTGTGCTCAGCCGGGTACTGGGTGCGGCACGCCCGTGACGCCGTCCGGTTCGCGGACGGCATTCGCGAGCTGCGACGGCTCGGCGTGACCGCGTTCCTCGAAGTCGGCCCGGACGGGACCCTGGCCGCCCTCAGCCAGGAGTCCCTGATCGAGGTACCCGACGGCCGTACCGACGCCGTGGCGATCCCGCTGCTGCGCAAGGACCGGCCAGAGCACGAGGCGATCGTCACCGCCATGGCCACGGCGTCCGTCCACGGTGTCGAGGTCGACTGGAAGGCGCTGGTGCCCCAAGGACATCGGGTGGCCCTGCCCACGTACGCGTTCCAGCGGCAGCGGTACTGGCTCGAGAGCCGAACAAGCCCCGCCGCCGAAACGTCCACGGGGGGCGACCCGGCGGAGGCCCGCTTCTGGGCGGCCGTCGAGGAGGGCGACCTCGCCGAACTTGCCCGCACCCTCGAACTCCCCCCGGACACCGACAGCCCCGGAACCGGCCATCGAGACGCCGAACAGTTCCTCCCGGCCCTGGCCTCCTGGCGGCGAAAGCTCCGGGACCGCTCCGTCCTGGACTCCTGGCGCTACCGCGTCGTCTGGAAGCCGATGCCCCGGCTCCCCGCCCCCGCCCGGCTCTCCGGCACCTGGCTGGTCGTCACCTCGCGGCGGAACACCGGCCACCCCTGGATCCAGGCCGCTCTCGACGCCCTCACCCACCGCGGCGCGGACGTGGCGCACATACCCGTGGATCCCGCGGGCGACGACCGGGCAGCACTCACCGAACTGCTCAGCCGGGCCACCCCGGACGGCCGGACCTGCGGCGGAGTACTGTCCCTGCTCGCACTGGACGAGTCCGCGCACCCCGAACACCCCGACCTCGCCGCCGGAATCACCGCCACCCTGAGCATCGCCCAGGCACTCGGAGACGCGGGCATCGACGCCCCCCTGTGGTGCGTGACCCGAGGCGCCGTCTCCGTTGCGGAAAACGATCCCGTACGGCGTCCCGAACAGGCGCAGATCTGGGGCATGGGCCGGGTGATCGGCCTGGAACACCCCCAGCGCTACGGCGGCCTCGTCGACCTCCCCGACAACCCCGACGAGCGGTCACTGGAACACCTGTGCACCGCACTCACCGGTCACCAGGCGGAGGACCAGCTGGCCGTCCGCACCTCCGGCATCCTCGTACGCCGCCTCGTCAGGGCCCCCCTCGGCGGCACGCCCGCGCCACGCACCTGGAAGCCTCGCGGCACCGTCCTGGTCGTCGGGGGAACCGGAGCCCTCGGCGGCCACCTCGCACACCGGCTCGCCAACAACGGCGCCGAACACATCGTCCTCACCGGCCGACGCGGCGAGGCCGCGCCGGGCGCCGCCGAACTGCGGGCCGAACTCCAGGCACAGGGCGTCCGTGTGACGATCGCCGCCTGCGACGTGGCGGACCGCGAAGCGCTCACCGCCCTGGTCCAGAACCTGCGGGCCGAGGGGCCGCCCATCCGGGCCGTCATCCACGCGGCCATGGCCCCGGCCGTCGGCCTGCTCTCGGACACCACGGTGGACCGCTACGCCTCCGCAGTCCGCGCCAAGGTCGCGGGCGGACACCACCTCCACGAGCTGTTCCACACCGACGACTTGGACGCCTTCGTCCTGTTCTCCTCTGTCGCCGGCACCTGGGGCAGCGGCAACGAAGGCGCCTACGCGGCGGCCAACGCCTACCTCGACGCACTGGCCGAGCAGCGCCGGGCCTCCGGACTGTCGGCCACGTCGGTGGCGTGGGGCATCTGGGACGCCTTCAACGACCGGGACGACGACACGACCACGCGCGAGCTGCTTACCGAGCGGTCTCTACGCCAGGGGCTGCCCCGCCTCGACCCCTGCCTGGCCTTCCAGGCCCTGCGGCAGGCCCTCGACCACGACGAGACATCCGTCGTCATCAGCGCTGTCGACTGGGAGCGATTCGCCACACTTTTCACCATGGCGCGCCCACGTCCGCTGCTGGACGAGGTGCCCGAGGCCCGCCCGGCCCCCGCGGCGACCGCTGTCCGGCCCGGGGCGCGGAGCGACGGCGAACCGGAGCCGGAACTCGCACGCCGCCTCACCGGAGTACACGAGGCGGGGCAGGAGCGCGTCGTCCTCGACCTGGTGCGCGCCCACGTGGCATCCGTCCTCGGACATCACACTCCGGAGGAGGTAGAGGCCGACCTGGCGTTCCGGGACCTTGGTTTCGACTCCCTCACGGCCGTGGAACTGCGCACCCGGCTCGCCGAGGCGACAGGGCTGGCGCTGCCCGCCTCCCTGATCTTCGACCACCCCACCCCTGCTGCCCTGGCCCGGCACCTGCTGACCGCAGCCACCGGCGAGGTACGGCAGGCGGCCCGGACACCCGGACGAGCCCACACCCTCACACCGGTGACACCGGCAGACGACGACCCCGTTGCGATCGTCGGAATGGCCTGCCGCCTCCCCGGTGGTATCCAGTCTCCGGAGGAACTGTGGCGCCTCATCGCGGCCGGTGACGACATCGTCGGCGGGCTTCCCACCGACCGTGGCTGGGACCTCGAACGGCTCTACGACACCCTCGGCATGACGTCCGTACGGAATGGCGCTTTCCTCCTGAACGCCGGTGACTTCGACGCGGACTTCTTCGGGATCTCGCCGCGTGAGGCGCTGGCGATGGACCCGCAGCAACGGCTGCTGCTGGAAACCTCCTGGGAAGCCCTCGAGCGAGCGGGCATCGACCCGGCGAGCCTGCGCGGTCAGGCGGTCGGCGTCTACGTCGGCGCCGGCGCGGACGGATACGCCACCGCCGAGAACCGCGTACCGGAAGGCGTCGAAGGCTACGCCGTCACCGGCAGCGCGGGCAGCGTCATCTCGGGCCGCGTTTCGTATGCGTTCGGTCTCGAGGGGCCGGCGGTGACGGTGGACACGGCGTGTTCGTCGTCGCTGGTGGCTCTCCACCTCGCCGGGCAGGCACTGCGCACCGGCGAATGCTCCCTGGTCCTCGCCGGTGGCGTGTCGATGCTGGCCAGCCCGAAGGGCCTCATCGAGTTCAGCCGCATGGGAGCACTGTCCCCCGACGGCCGCTCAAAGGCGTTCTCGGCGGGGGCCGACGGCATGGGCTGGGGTGAGGGTGTGGGTGTGCTGGTGCTGGAGCGGCTCTCGGATGCCCGGCGGAACGGGCACGAGGTGCTGGCGGTGGTGCGGGGCAGTGCGGTGAACCAGGACGGGGCCAGCAACGGGCTTACGGCGCCGAACGGGCCGTCGCAGCAGCGCGTCATCCGCGCCGCGCTCGCCGGCGCGCGCCTGGGGGCCGCGGATGTGGATGCCGTAGAGGCGCATGGCACGGGGACGACGCTGGGCGATCCGATCGAGGCGCAGGCACTGCTGGCGACGTATGGGCAGGACCGGCCGGTGGATCGGCCGTTGTGGCTGGGGTCGGTGAAGTCGAACATCGCGCATACGCAGGCGGCGGCGGGTGTCGCGGGTGTGATGAAGATGGTGATGGCGCTGCGGCAGGGGGTATTGCCGCGGACGTTGCACGTGGAGGAGGCGTCGCCGCATGTGGACTGGTCCGCCGGTGCGGTGGAGTTGCTGACCCAGGCCCGGGAGTGGCCACGGACGGAGGACCGGCCGCGGAGGGCGGGGGTGTCGTCGTTCGGCATGAGCGGGACGAATGCGCATGTGATCGTGGAGGAGGCCCCGCAGGCGGAGGCGCAGGCGG
>NZ_JBSHKH010000168.1:0-15132 GCF_053643595.1 Streptomyces sp. NPDC055506
TCACCATCACCGCCCAGGCCGAACGGGCGATGTCGTACTGGCCCAACAAGGGCGAGCCCGACCTCCGGCCGCAGCAGGGCGCGGCCTACGAACGTCTCCAGCCGGTCGAGCCCAAGTCCCCGGCGGTCCCGGCGGACGCGTTCGGCGCACTGCGGCTGCCGTTCCTGGGCATGCCGGCGGTGCCGCCCAAGAACTGAAGCCGGCAGACAACAGAAGAGGGACCTGCGCCCCCCTCCGAGCGCAGGTCCCTCTTCTTCTTGCGTAAAGCTCTTGTCTATCCGGTCCTACCGAGGCGTCTTAGGCCTGGACACCGGCCTTGCGGCGACGCACCACGAAGATCGCGCCGGCACCGGCGACGACCGCGGCACCGCCGACGAGGCTGATCATCGGCAGGGCGGAGCTGGAGCCGGTCTCGGCGAGGCTGCCGGTGACCTCCGGCGTCTTGCCGTTCGGCTTCTCGTCGGTGACGGGCGCCTTGCCGCCTTCCTGCGGCTTGGTGCCACCGGTGTCCGTACCGGCGGAGACGATCTGGAACTTGTAGGAGACCTCACCGACGCCCGTGCATTCGGCGTCGTCGTCGCCGTAGATCGTCGCGCCGAGCGAGAAGCCGGCGCCGACCGGGGCGGACTTGCTGACGTTGAGGCGCAGCGGGATGTTGACCTCGTAGTCGGGCTTCAGCTCGTCGGTGTAACCGACGTAGCCGACCGCGAGGCCACCCTCGTTGAGGTCGACCCAGATCTTGTCCTGGGGGTCCCAGGCCTGGAGCTGGACCTGCTTGCTGGAGAACAGGTCCCCGCCGTTCTTGTCGGCGGAGGCGCCGGCGTAGAAGTCGAGGTCGTTCAGCGTGGAGTCGGAGTTGTTGAGCACGTTCAGCGAGAACTTGTGCCAGCCGCTGCCCGCCGCGATCTTGCCGGGCAGGCCGGAGATGCTGACGTCGACCTTGGTGTCCTCGCAGACCGAGGGCTCGGGGTCGGGGGACTCCGACTCCTCGGGCTCGGACGCGGAGGGCGCCGGGGAGGACTCGCTCGCGGAGGCGCTCGGCGTGGGCGTCGTCTCCGGAGCGGACTCGCTCACGGAGGCGCTCGGAGTCGGCGTCGTCTCGGGCGTGGACTCGCTCACCGACGGCGAGGGGGACGTCTCGGGAGCGGACTCGCTCACGGACGCGCTCGGAGTCGGCGTCGTTTCGTCGGTCGCGTACGCGGCCGGTGCCGCGAGCAGTGCCACCGGGGCTATGACCGCCGTAGCGGCCGCTGCTGCCATGGCGCGGCGAAGCTTCATGAAGACCTCGGAGAGTCCGGCGTACCGCAGGGTGCGGTACGAACGTTGGGGGAGGCCTCCGCGTGTGGGGCGCGGGAGTGGCCCGTGGTTCTGAAGGTTTGATCCGTGAAACCTGTGAATGGTTGCCCTGGCCTTCACAGGATTCTTATGTGGGCTGAGTCACATCCATGACCTTCTTGTGAAGGCGCTTGCCGAACGCCTAGAACTGACGCTCGTGTCTGACAAGCCGTCCGACGATCAGCCGTCGGCCTCCGAGATCCCCGATGATGTCTGGGAACAGTTCATCCGCGACGCCGAACGGGACACCCGCGGCTCCGCCCCGAAGGAGCCGTCCGCGCGGGCGCGCATGGTGACCGAGAGGTTGCGCCGGCAGGAGGAGCGGGGCGAGTCGCCCCCGGGGTGGCGTACCGGCCCCGAATCGCCGTACACCCAGGGCCGGGCAGGCCGCCGCCGCAAGCTGTGGGCCGTTCTTGGTGTGCCGGTCGCCGTCGCCGTGGTCCTGGTGGCCCTGAAGCCGTCACTGCTGCCCGGTGACCCGTTCGGTACGGGTGAGCCCGGGGGCGCCGCGGCCTCGCCCCTGCCCGCCGAGACGGCGGCGCCCACCGCCGCACCCGGGGCGTCGGACCCCGAAACCCCCACCCTGGACGAGCCCTTCGCCGGCTCCCCGGCGCTGCACTGGGCCGACGGCGAGGCCGGCATCGTCCTGCCCGAGGCGAAGGCCGTCGGCCCGGTCTCGAAGGACCGCGTGGAAGAGGCGCTGAAGCTGACGAAGAAGCTGCTGGTCGGCGCCAACCTCGACCCGAAGACGGTGCGCGGCGAACGCCCCGAGGCCGCGCTCTCCGTGCTCGACCCGAAGCAGCCGGGCCTGCTCGACGACCTGAACACCGCCCTGCGCTCCCCGAGCGGCAAACACGACCCGCTGACGATGTTCAGCCGTTTCGACCCCGATGAGATACGGCCGGTCGGTGACGTGATCAAGGCGCGTGGGCGTATGACGTTCGAGAAGGGCTCGCACGCGGGGGTCGCGGTGCGCGCCGACTACACTTTCGTCTACCCCGTCTCGCGCGCCGACGGATCGACCGAGGTCACCCGCACGATCGTGCGCAGAGTCCTCGACGTCGAACTCGCCGACCCCGTCCGCTACCGGGTCACCCCGGGCCGGCTGACCGTCCGGAAGTACGACGAGGAGATCGGCAACTCCACCTGCGACGTCCACGACGGCTATCTGCACCCGGAGTTCCCGTCGAGTAGGGACAAGGGCCCCGACCCCACCGGCCCGAGGACGGACCCGTACGACCGCAGCAGGAGCATCGACGACGGCCACGCCTGCGGGACGGTGACCCGCACCTGAGCGGGCGCGAGAAGCAGCCGCGAGAAGCTGGCCCGAAAGGCATGAGCGAAGGGCCCCGCGGGGTGGAGCCGTGGGGCCCTTCTTCTCGTCAGCACCGACGTCAGGGCAGCGCCGGTGCCGGGAAGCGGCGCCGGGGGGTTGCGCCGCTGGTCTCGACCTTTGGCAGTCGGGCAATGCGGGTGTCAGCGGGGGGACTTGGGCTGTATGCGCATCGTGCTGGATGAACGCGGCGCCCGCAACCGTTTGACCCAGCTTTGCGCGTTTTCTCGATGTCCGCCGGGCGGCCCCGGGCGTCCCCGGAGCCGTCCGTTCTCTTGGGTGACCGGGCTGCTGTCCCCTGCCGTCCGGTCACTTCCCTGGAGCGAGGTCCCACGACGCACGGCACGATCCGTACGTCTCATCGCTCCAGTGAGCCACGCGTGGTTCTTTCGGGCCCGCCCCTGGCTGGTGCGGACATCGAGACCAACGAGGCGTCCCGGGGGCGGTCACGCGCCGTACGGGTGAGAGGGGTGCGTACGTCTGTCCCGGGAACGCGGATTCCTCCGGTGGGCTCAGATCCTGCCCCGGCACAGCTCCAGCAGGGTCATCGCCAGGGCCGTGCCCGGCTTGCCCAGCGCGTCCCTGTAGTGGCCGAGCACCTCCATCTCGCGGGAGAGGTTGACGCGCCGGCCTCCGGAGGTGATCCGCGCCTCCTGGATGACGGCCGACACGGCCACCCGTTCCTGGATCAGGCCGATGATCCGGTCGTCGAGCGCGTCGATCCGCTCACGCGCGCCGGTGATCACCTCGGCGGCCTCGGGGGTACGGGCGCCGGTCACATCGGTGGCGGTGGTGGGAACGGTCATGGGAGGGGCTCCTCGTCGTCAGGGGGTGCCCCGGAGCGGCAAGGCCCGGACGACGACAGACGCCCCGGGCCTTGTCGGCCCGGGGCGCCTGGGAAGTCGCTTGTCAGTTGCTCAAGCAGCACGACCATGGCAGCCGGCGGGCCGGGTGCCATAGGTAAAGCGGAAGGTCTGGTGCGTGAGCATGGCGCCAGTATGCCCCGGGGCGGCGCGGCGTCCAAGCGGGTTCGCATGGTGAGACACGGGTGCCGGAGCCCGGACCGTCCGTGGGCGGGACGCTCCCCACGAGCACCTCGGTAGAATCGGGTGGCACAAGACCCCCGCCCCACCGCCGGAAGGCACCCCGTGTCATCAGCGACTCCCGCTGCCAACGCCCCCGACACCGTCCTGGTCGTCGACTTCGGCGCGCAGTACGCCCAGCTCATCGCCCGTCGTGTCCGCGAGGCGCGGGTCTACAGCGAGATCGTGCCGAGCACCATGCCGGTCCAGGAGATCCTCGCCAAGAACCCCGCGGCGATCATCCTCTCCGGCGGCCCCTCCTCGGTCTACGAGGAAGGCGCCCCGAGCCTCGACCGCGCGATCTTCGAGGCCGGCGTCCCCGTCTTCGGTATGTGCTACGGCTTCCAGCTGATGGCGCGGACCCTCGGCGGCACCGTCGACAACACCGGAGCCCGCGAGTACGGCCGCACCGGCCTGCACGTCTCCAAGTCGTCCTCCACCCTCTTCGAGGGCACCCCGGCCGAGCAGGCCGTCTGGATGTCGCACGGCGACGCCTGCTCCGCCGCCCCCGAGGGCTTCTCCGTCACGGCCTCCACGGACGTCGTGCCCGTCGCCGCCTTCGAGAACGACGAGAAGAAGCTCTACGGCGTCCAGTACCACCCCGAGGTGATGCACTCCACGCACGGGCAGCAGGTGCTGGAGCACTTCCTGTACCGGGGCGCGGGCCTGACGCCGTCCTGGACCACGGGCAGCGTGATCGAGGAGCAGGTCGCGGCGATCCGCGAGCAGGTCGGCGACCGGCGCGCCATCTGCGGGCTGTCCGGCGGTGTGGACTCCGCGGTCGCGGCGGCGCTGGTCCAGAAGGCCATCGGCTCCCAGCTGACCTGCGTGTACGTCGACCACGGCCTGATGCGCAAGGGCGAGACCGAGCAGGTCGAGAAGGACTTCGTGGCCGCGACCGGCGTGCAGCTGAAGGTCGTGGACGCGGAGGAGCGGTTCCTCAAGGCGCTCGCCGGGGTCTCCGACCCCGAGGAGAAGCGGAAGATCATCGGCCGCGAGTTCATCCGGGTCTTCGAGCAGGCCCAGGCCGAGATCATCGCCGACCAGGGCCCGGCCGTCGAGTTCCTCGTCCAGGGCACCCTCTACCCGGACGTCGTCGAGTCCGGCGGCGGCACCGGCACGGCCAACATCAAGTCCCACCACAACGTGGGCGGCCTGCCCGAGGACCTCGAGTTCAAGCTGATCGAGCCGCTGCGCCAGCTGTTCAAGGACGAGGTCCGGATGGTCGGCCAGGAGCTCGGCCTGCCGGACGAGATCGTCCAGCGCCAGCCGTTCCCCGGCCCCGGCCTCGGCATCCGTATCGTCGGCGACGTCACCAAGGAGCGCCTGGACCTGCTGCGCGAGGCCGACGCCATCGCCCGCGAGGAGCTGACGGCGGCCGGCCTGGACCGCGACATCTGGCAGTGCCCGGTGGTCCTGCTCGCGGACGTCCGCAGCGTCGGCGTCCAGGGCGACGGCCGTACGTACGGCCACCCGATCGTGCTGCGCCCCGTCTCCTCCGAGGACGCCATGACGGCCGACTGGTCGCGCCTGCCGTACGACGTCCTGGCGAAGATCTCGACCCGGATCACCAACGAGGTGCGCGACGTCAACCGCGTCGTCCTCGACGTGACCTCGAAGCCGCCGGGGACGATCGAGTGGGAGTGATCCCAGGTATGTGACCCCTAGGTGCGCTTGATCGTGCGCAGGGGTTCGCCGGGCGTCCAGACCTGGACGACCAGGTACGTGTCGTCCTCGACGTAGGTCCTCACGACCTCCGACAGCTCGGTGCGGAAGAGGTGGAACGGCTCCGGCGGTTCCACCTCTTCGACGTATCCGGCCTTGGTCTCCACGTCTTCCACCTCGATCGCCCGGCCGCTGATCCGGACGTCCCCGCCGCCCATGCCCGTGCCCTCCCCGGGGTTCGACTGGAGCGTGAAGCGCGGGTCGCGGCGCAGATCGAGGGCCTTGAGCGAGCCCGGCATCATGCCGAGCCACAGCTCGCCGTTCAGGAACCGCACCTCGAGGCCGCTGGTGCGGGGCGAACCGTCCTTGCGGAGAGTGGCGAGGACGTGGTGGGTGTAGGCGCCGAAACGCTTCTCGACCGTGTCGGCCAGGTCCGGTTCGGCGGTGACGAAAACCGCCCAGTTCGCTGTCATACGGAGAGTGTGGCGCCGAAATCCGACATCTTCTGTCGGCTATTCGGGGGTAGGCGCCCTGGGGGAGATCGGGGGCGAAAGGGTGCGCACAGGGTGCTCTCAGGGGCGCTCGTTTCATCTTTACGAAACGGTTCTGTTCATCCCGGCCCGACCGGCGGTAATTTCCGCCCCGTACGAAGAAACAGCGCTGGAGGACCTATGCACGGGCCCACCCCGCCCCTGCCGCTGCCCACCGACCGGCTGCGGTTCGCGATGCCGCCCATGCACGAGTCGGTGGAGGACGAACGCCGGCACCGCAAGGAACGGCTCGCGGGCGCCCTGCGGATCTTCGGAAGGCTCGGCTTCGAGGACGGCGTGTCGGGGCACATCACCGCCCGCGACCCGGAGTACACCGACTGCTTCTGGGTCAACCCGTTCGGGCTGCCCTTCCGGCACGTCACCGTGAGCGACCTGGTGCTCGCCAACCAGGACGGCCAGGTCGTCGAGGGCCGCTACCACGTCAACCAGGCCGCGTTCACCGTGCACGCCCAGGTGCACGCCGCCCGCCCCGACGTGGTCGCCGTCGCCCACTGCCACTCGGTGCACGGCCGGGCGCTCGCGGCCCTCGGTGAGCTGCTGGAGCCGATCACCCAGGAGAGCTGCGCGTTCTACGAGGACCACGCCCTCTACGACGCCTACACCGGCGTCGCCGTCGACGCCGAGGAGGGGCGGCGCATCGCGGCCGTGCTCGGCTCCCACAAGGCGCTCGTGCTGCGCAACCACGGGCTGCTGACCGTCGGCGACTCGGTGGACGCGGCGGCCTGGTGGTTCGTTTCGATGGAGCGGTCCTGCCAGGTGCAGCTGACGGCGCAGGCGGCCGGGCGGCCGGTCCGCATCGACCACCGGATGGCGGTGGCGACGCGGGAGCAGCTGGGTGGCGACCTGGTGGCGTGGATCAACTACCAGCCGATGTGGCAGGACGTCAGCCGGAGCGAGCCGGATCTGCTGAGCTGAACGATCTCGGCCTCGGCATCAGAAGCCGCGGAGCACCACCGCTTTCGTCATCGCGAACTCCTCGTCGGTGAGCACCCCGTCCCGGTGCAGCCGGCCCAATTCGCGCAGACGGCGCAGCAGTACGTCGTGGTGCTCTGAGGCGGGCGGGTAGTGGGCGGACATGTCGTGCGCGGCGTCGGCGGACGGGTGCGGCAGCCGGGCCGTGACCGCCGTGGCGACGAGCGCCGTGAGCAGATCGCGCCGGGCGCCGCCCCACAGGTCCAGGGCGTAGGGGTCCTTCTCCGGCGGCAGTTTCGAGTACACGGTCTCGCGGGTCACGAAGCGCAGGAGGCCGTCCTCGTGGCCGGAGTTCGGGAGCCACTCGACCCGGACCAGATCGCCCAGGGTGATGATCCGCGGGCCGGTGGCGCGTTTGACCCGCTCGGAGGTGTCGGCCCAGTCGATCCGTACCCGGGTGCCGTCGAAGGAGACCGTCCCGTCGGACGAACGGACCGAGACCGGGACCGGCGGGCCGGGCAGCAGGTAGGCCTTCGCCGGCTCCTTCGGAATCCGGTCCAGGAGCAGCGCGCGGCGGATCTCCTCGGCGATGTACTCGGCGACCCCCGTCCGGTCGGCGTCCACCGTCAGCCGGTACGGATCGGCCGCGTTCGGCAGCCGCCCGCCGGTCGCCTGGAGCAGGGGGTCGGCGCCCTCCCGCAGCCGCAACCGCAGCCGTACGCGCCTGCGTTCGGGTTCGAGGACGACACTCGAGACCGCCTCGAGCGGCACGGCGATCTCCCCGTACGTCTGCCGGAACAGCGGCACGGAGCGGTGCAGACCGGGCGTGATCCGGACCGTGTCGCCGTCGAAGGCCCAGGTCCCGTCACGCTGGATGATCTCGGCCATAGGGGAATTCTCCCAGCCAGGTCAACACGGCACGCCGAAATTCACCCGTGTTGACCAGACCGAGCGGACGTGAACCGCCTGGTGTAGGGCACAATTCGCTGACGTCGCAGGGGAGTTGTACAGCGGTGTTTCCGGGGTCCGGAAGGCCGACGATGGTTGGGTCGCGGGAAGGCGGGCGTCGGGCGTGGCGGTGCGCGAGGGACAGGGCGGCGCGGAGGCGGGTGGCTACGCGAACGCGGGGGCGTATACGTATGCGGGCCGGTACGCCGGTGGGCCCGTGAGCGGGTACGCGGGCGGCCACGGCAGTGCTCATGGCGGTACTCACGGCAGTGCTTACGGCAGTGCTTACGGCAGTGCTCACGGAGACGCTCATGAAGGCGGGTGCGCCTGCGGGGACTGTCCGCACGGGGCGCGTGAGGGGCACCGGCGGGCCGTCGCCGCGTTTCTGCGCAGGCGCGACGAGTTCGCGGCCGGGCAGGGGCTGCCGGCCGCGGTGGCCCACTCCGCCTCGGCTTCCCGGCAGTGGGTCTCGGAGGAACTGGCGCAGTCCGCGGAACTCGTCGCCGAGCGCGGCCGGGCCGAGGGCCTGTCCTGGCTGACGGGCCTGTGGCGCCGTACGGCGGGTGTGGTGTGGGCGGCCGTCGTGCTGCTGTTGCTCGGGCAGTGCCTCACCGCGGTCGGTGCGGGCTGGACTGCGGCGCGTACGGCCGGGCTGGCCGCGGCGCTCGTGGTGGCGGGTGCTTTGACCGCGGCGTCGTGGTTCCACCGGTCGAAGGGCGGTGCGCTGGCGCCCGTGATCGGCGAGGACAACCGCCTGTCCACCTCCCGCACGGTCGCCGCGGCGTGGGTGCTGTTCGTGGCCTACGCGGTGCTCGTCCTGGCGGGGCGGCTGGCGGCCGCCTCCCGGCACCGGGAGCGGGACGCGCTGATCTCCGGGCTGGAACTCGCCCGCGGCGCCGGAGTCGTGACCGTGCTCGCCGTGGTGTGCGGGATCGCCGTGCTCGTACGGCGAGTGGTTGGGCTGCGGGTGCTGGGGCAACGGCTCCAGAAGGTGCGCGCCGACCGGCCGCGCGCCGCCGACCTGCTGACCGACGACGCCGGCCGGGGCACCTTCGCCGACATCCAGTACGTCGTCATCAGCGGTGTCGCGCTGGTCTTCGCGGCGGTGCGGCTGGCCAGGCGCCCGGACCAGTTGCCGGACCTGCCGTGGGGACTGGCGGTCGTGGTCCTGGTGTCGGCGGCGACCTATCTGGCCGGCAAGTACGCCGAGGGCGGCCGGCCGGTCATCCTCTCCGTGGTCCGGGCACGGGAGGCGGGCGACCTCGACGGGCCGATCCGCACGGGCGACGACATCGAGATCCGGGGAGCCGGGTTCGTGCCGCCGGGTGCGCAGGGGGCTGACCGGCTGGCCCGAATGGTCGTCCGGGTGGGTGCCGTTCACGTCCACGTCCCGCTGGTACCGGTACCCGGCGGCTTCAGCAACCCGGCGGACACGCTGCTGACGGTGCCGGTGCCCGCGGATGTCGAACCGGGGCGGGTGGACGTGCAGGTGGTCACGGCAGCGGGGGTGGAGACGAATCGCTACACGGTTGATGTGACGGAGTGACGGGTGCCCGCCGGCTCCGGCGGTCGGGCAAAAATTGGGGACATACAGGGTTGAGCGCGGTCTGTTCGTCGTACGTATGGTCTGTTGAGGGGGTCTCGGCACCGGCGGCGAGAGGCGGCTAGCAGCGATGACTCACAGTATGCGAACGGACACGAGCTCCCCCCACTTCCGCGGCGACGGAGGCTGGCGGGACACCGCCGGCCGCTACGCCCTCCTTCCTCTGCGCATCTTCCTCGGCGTCACCTTCATCTACGCCGGCCTGGACAAGATCACCGACAGCGCCTTCATGAAGGACTCCGGCGCCGGGTCGATCGGCGACATGATGCGCGCCGTTCGCGACTCCTCCGCCATTCCCGCCCTGGTCGACCTCTCCCTGAAGAGCCCGGTCGGCTTCGGCTACGCCATCGCCTTCGGAGAACTGGCCGTCGGCATCGGCACCCTGCTCGGTGTGCTCGCCCGGCTGGCCGCGTTCGGCGGCGCGCTGATCTCCCTCAGCCTGTGGCTGACCGTGAGCTGGGCGTCCGATCCGTACTACTACGGCAACGACCTCGCCTACCTGATGGCCTGGACCCCTCTCGTCCTGGCGGGCGCGCCCCTGCTGTCCGTGGATGCCGCCCTGAGGTCACGACGACGCCAGAGGCGGGAGTACCGGTAGCCGAGCCCCGGGGCAGCTGTGGCCGGGGCACCGGTGGCCCAGAGCCCCGGAGGGCACTAGTCGGTGGCCGTACGCCCTGCCGTGCGGCGTCGGCGCAGGCGGCCCGTCAGGAACGCCACCGCGCCGGCCAGGCACAGTCCGCCCGTGACGAGGGGGATCGCCACGAACCACGGGATCTCCCAGGCGCCGCCCGCGTCACCGGCGTAGAGGACGCCCGTCAGGACGAGGACGACACCGGCGACCAGCTTTCCGGGCCGGGGCTCATGACGCAGCACGGGTCACCTCCGCCTGTCCCATTCCCACCTGGAGGTCCAGGTCGATGGTGCCGGACCTCTCGACGCCCTTGGCGGGGGAGAGGGTGATCTGCTTCTGCTGGCCCGGTCTCACGTCCACGTCCTTCGTGTCGTCGCCCGGCAGCTGGAGGTCGCCGAGCCCCACGTCGACGCTCAGCCGCACGGTCACGTCCTCGGGCACGAGCACCTTCACCCGGCCGATGCCCACGTCGGCGCGCGTCGTCACGGTCTGTCTCCCGGCCACGTCCAGCCTGCTCAGGTCCAGCGTGCCGACGCCGGTGCCCAGTTCGTACTGCGGCCGTACGTCCGCCACCGTGGCGGGCCGCCAGGTCGTGCGGGCCCATTCGGTGCCGATGTCCTTGGGCAGTGCCGCCGCCCCGGCGAGCAGCCCGGCCGTGATGATCGCCAGGAGGATCGAACCCGCCCCGGTCCGTCCCAGGAAGGCGCTGACGGCTATGCCCAGGCCCAGGACGGCGAGCGCGCAGGCCAGACCCGTCTGCAGGCTGGTGCCCAGCGGGTGCTCGTCCCAGGTCAGGTCGGTGCCCAGGGCACCGGCGAGCAGGGCCAGCAGGAAGACCCAGCCGCCGATCCAGCGGGGGCCGCGCTGCTCTGGCGGCCGGCCGCGCGGGACGGGTATGTCCTGGCGGCCGCCGGCCCGGGTACCGAGCCCGATGTTGACGGCGGCGGCGACGTCCGGGTCGCGGGTGTCGCGGGGGCCCCACAGATAGCCCGTGCCGCCGATGTGGGTGCCGTCCTTGACGATGGGGTCGCGCCACCAGGAGGGCGAGGTGACAAGGGCCGGCGGCGCCTGGGGCTCGGGCGGGGCGTCGGCGGCGGCCTGGGCGGCCAGCGGGTCGGGGCTGGGGGTACCGCGCTGGCGTGACCAGTAGCCGCAGCCGGCCAGGAGTATGGAGAGGACGAAGGCGAAGGTCAGCACTCCGCCGTTGTTCAGCAGGGTGAGGAACACTCCGCAGCCGACCAGCGCGAACAGCACGGCCGTCAGGGCCTGGCCGTCGACGCGGCCGGTCAGCAGCTTGCGCACCTCGTTCTCGTCCTCGTCGTCGTACGGGACGAGGAGCCAGACGAAGCCGTAGAAGAGCAGGCCGATGCCGCCGGTGACGGAGAGCACCGCGAGCGTGATCCGGAAGATCACCGGGTCCAGGTCGCACTGCCGCCCGAGCCCGGCGCAGACGCCGGCCAGGGTCTTGTGGCGGCGGTCGCGACGGAACGCGTGGGGCGGGCCGGGCGGGGCCGCTTCCCCGGCCGGGCCGGCCGCGTCGGGGGCTCCTCCCTGTTCTCCCGGGCCCGCACGCCCTTGCGCGGGGGAACCCGCGGGCGCGGCGTCCTGCGGCCCGGCGCCCGGTGCGGGGCGCGGGCCGGAGCCGGGTCCCGGACCCGTCGCGGCGTGCTCGTGATCGGTCATGGGTCCATGGTGACGGGCGCGGCGCCGCGGCGGCAGTCGGAACGACCCTGGCCGGACCCTGATATCGGCCCTGAGGAACGGCTCGGGAGGTGTTCGACGGGCCGGCCTCAGGAGATCAGGGGAGTCTCCGGGGTCGACCCTGATGCTCCGGCCTTCCGGCCGTGTGACCATCAATGGCATGTCGGAAGCCGCAGCAGCGCCACTCGCCGAACCGCGGCCGCCGCGCAAGCTCTACCGCAGCAGTGACGGACGCTGGCTCGGTGGCGTGGCGCGAGGCCTCGCCGGGCACCTCGGGCTGCCCGTCGTCTGGGTGCGGCTCGTGTTCGTCGGCCTGTTCATGGCCGACGGCCTCGGTGCGCTGCTGTACGCCGCGTTCTGGTTCTTCGTCCCGCTCGGCGTCGGCGGAGTCGACGCGCAGAAGCCGCCGGCCGCCTCGGAGACCTCGCCCGACGGCCGCCGCAGACTCGTCGCCCGCAAACCCGACAAGGGCCAGATAGTGGCCCTGCTGCTCATGGTCGCCGTGGCCCTGGTGTTCGTCGGCAATGTGAACCTCAGCGGCGGGGCCCGGGTGTACCTCTGGCCGGCGGTGCTCGTCGGCGCGGGCGTCGCCCTGGTCTGGCGGCAGGCGGACAACGCCCGCCGGGCCCGCTGGGTCGAGGTCGGGCGCCGCCGGCGCACGGTCACGCTGCTGCGCGCGGTGGGCGGGGTGCTGCTGGTGACGGCCGGTGTCTCCGGCATCTTCGTCCTCCAGGGCTCCGCCGCCCACCTCGGCTCCGTCCTGCAGGCGGCCCTCGCGGTCCTCGTCGGGATAACGCTCCTCGCCGGGCCGTATCTGGTCCGCATGACGCAGGACCTCTCCGAGGAGCGTCTGATGCGCATCCGGGCCCAGGAGCGCGCGGAGGTCGCCGCCCATGTGCACGACTCGGTGCTGCACACTCTCACCCTGATCCAGCGCAACGCGGAGAACGCGAACGAGGTGCGCCGCCTCGCCCGCGCGCAGGAGCGCGACCTGCGCACCTGGCTCTACAAGCCCGAGGGCACCGGCAAGGACGAGGCCGACGAACCCACCACGCTCGCCGACGCCGTGCGGCGCAACGCGGCCGAGGTGGAGGACAAGCACGGCGTGCCCATCGAGGTCGTGGTGGTGGGGGACTGCCCGCTCGACGAGGGCACCGGCGCACAGATGCAGGCCGCGCGGGAAGCAATGGTGAACGCCGCCAAGTACGGTGGCGAGGGCGGAGCCGTACAGGTCTACGCCGAGGTCGAGGGGAAGACGGTCTTCGTGTCCGTCCGGGATCGCGGCCCCGGCTTCGACCTCGACTCGATACCCGCCGACCGCATGGGTGTCAGAGAATCGATCATCGGCCGCATGGAGCGCCACGGCGGCACGGCGCGGCTGCGCGCGGTGCCGGACGGCGGCACGGAGGTCGAGCTGGAGATGGAGAGGGCGGAGACGTCATGAGCGACCCGACCGAGTCGAACGGTACGGCGGGAGCGGCGGAGGCGGCCGGGCCCGCGGAGTCGGGCGGCGGCACCGGCGGGCGTCGGGTGCGCGTGGTCCTCGTCGACGACCACCGCATGTTCCGTACGGGGGTCCAGGCCGAGATCGGGCAGACCGAGCAGACCGGCGTCGAGGTCGTCGGCGAGGCCGCGGACGTCGACCAGGCGGTCACGGTCATCACCGCGACCCGGCCCGAGGTGGTCCTCCTCGACGTGCATCTCCCGGGCGGTGGCGGGGTGGAGGTGCTGCGCCGCTGTGCCCCCTTGATGGCCGACGCCGAGCAGCCGGTCCGCTTCCTCGCGCTGTCCGTGTCGGACGCGGCGGAGGACGTCATCGGCGTGATCCGCGGCGGGGCCCGCGGGTACGTCACCAAGACGATCACCGGCACGGACCTCGTCGACTCCGTCTTCCGCGTCCAGGAGGGCGACGCGGTGTTCTCCCCGCGGCTGGCCGGGTTCGTCCTCGACGCCTTCGCCTCCACGGACGCGCCTCCGGTCGACGAGGACCTGGACCGGCTGACCCAGCGCGAGCGCGAGGTGCTGCGGCTCATCGCCCGGGGGTACGCGTACAAGGAGATCGCCAAGCAGCTCTTCATCTCTGTGAAGACGGTCGAGTCGCATGTCTCGGCGGTCCTGCGCAAGCTCCAGCTCTCCAACCGGCACGAGCTGACGCGGTGGGCCACGGCCCGACGGCTGGTGTGACGCGCGGCCCGGTGCGGCCCCGTCAGACCACCCGTGTCGCCCCCGCGTAGGGCATCTCGTCGAGCGGGGCGACCCGTACCGGGGCCGATGAGTTCGGGGCGTGGATCATCTGCCCGTTGCCCACGTAGATGCCGACGTGACTGATGCCGGCGTAGTAGAAGACCAGGTCGCCGGGGAGGAGTTCGGAGCGGTCGACGCGGCGGCCGGCGGCGATCTGGGAGTACGTCGTGCGGGGCAGCGAGACGCCCGCGGAGCGGTACGCGGCCTGGACGAGGCCCGAGCAGTCGAAGGCGTTCGGGCCGGTCGCGCCCCAGACGTAGGGGCTGCCGAGCTTCTGGTAGGCGTAGGAGACGGCGGCGGCCGCGCGGGAGTTGGGCGCCTGCGCGGTGGCGGAACCAGGGGCGGCCAGGGTGTCGCGGGCGCCCGTCGCGGAGCGTGAGGCGCGGTTCGAGCCCGGTCCTTCGCTCAGGGCGGCACGTTCCTGCGCGGTGAGCCGGGACAGCAGCTGCCGCGCGGAGCCCAGCTTGCCGGTGATCGTCTTCTTGTGCCGCTTCAGTTCCGTCTGCCGCGACTTCAGGGACGTCAGCTCGATGTGGGCGGCCCCGCGCAGCTGCTCGATCTCCCGGAGCTGTTTGCGGACGCCCGCGACGGCGGACTTCTGCCGGTTGCCGGCCCGTTCCACGAACTCGGCGTTCTCGAGGTACCGGTCGGGGTCGTCGGACAGGGCGAGCCGGAGGGCGGGGTCGATGCCGCCGTCCCGGTACTGCGCGGCGGCGACCGAGCCCAGGGCGTCGCGGGCCGAGTTGAGCCGTTCCTCCTTGCGGGCCGCCTGGTCCTGGAGCTTCTTGAGCCGCTCTCCGGCGGCGTCCGCCTTCTCCTTCGCGCCGTTGTACTTCTCGGTGGCGACCTCCGCCTCCTGGTACAGCTTGTCCACCTTGGCCTTGACCTGGCCTGGGGTGAGCTGCGGTTCGGCGTGTCCGGTTCCGTCGAAGCCCGTCGCGGTCGCCGCGCCGGCGAGCGCGATCGTGGCGGCCGTACGGGCCGTGTTGCCGCTCGCGGTGCGCTGTCGGGGCTTGCGGTGCGCTGCCACCTTGGGAGCCACGTCCTTTCCTGCGACCGCCCGGTGCGTGCGACGGCCGCCGTGGGGAGCGGACGGGCGGCCTGCGCGTCCGGCGGCGGCCCGCACA
>NZ_JBSHKH010000169.1:0-15098 GCF_053643595.1 Streptomyces sp. NPDC055506
CGGCGCGCCCCGGTGCCGGTGCTGCTGCTGTCCCTGGCCCCGGTGGTGGTCCTGTGCCACGTCTGGCAACCGCCGGACGCCCTTCGAGTCCTCTCACGCCCGTGTCCAGCCGAGCGTCCGCATGACCTCGGACACACGCATGTACACCCCTGGGCTGCCGGCCCGCCCGCAGCCGATCCCCCAGGACACGAGCCCGATCAACCGCCCCTTGGCCACCAGCGGCCCCCCGCTGTCGCCCTGGCAGGCGTCCCGGCCTCCCTCCCGCTCCCCCGCGCACAACATGCTCTCCGCTTCGTACGTGCCGTCGGATCCGCCCGGATAGGCGTCCTCGCAGCGCTCATCGGAGAGCACACGCACCCGCGCGGCGCGCAGACTGTTCGGGTACTCGCCGGCGCCGGAGATGTCGCCCCACCCGTACACCGTCGCCACCCCGCCCACTGCGTACGCGGGATCACCGTCGGCCGCCATACCGATGACCGAGCCGGCCGGCAGAGGTTCGGCCAGGGTGAGTACGGCGTAGTCCCCGAAGTTGCTGACACCGTCGTACGCCGGGTTCACCCAGGAACGCCGCACGGCGATCTCCCGGCCGCTGCGGTCCGAGAGCAGGTCTGTGCGTCCCGCTATGACCTTGAGGTCCCGCACCCGCTCCGGCGCTACACCGAGGACCTCCTTGTCCAGACAGTGGGCCGCGGTGAGCACCGTGCTGCGACCGACCGCCACGCCACCACAGAACTGCCCCGCACGCGTACCCCCGAACCGGTCACGGCTGGACAGGGCGACCGTCCAGGGGCTCTCGGACACATCGACTGGGTAACCACCTATGACCACACTGTCGGCGGCCACAGGGGCGCTGGAGGCCACTGATATGGCGGATGCCGCGGCCGCCAGGACCAGCGGTCGGGCCAGGGCCCGGGCAAGGCGACGACGCATGCGCACTCCTCACTCCATGGTGTTGGCTGAACACCAAGAGTGATTGACCCGGCGCCGCGCCGCACCCGCGGAGAGACACGGCACGGCGAAGGCCCGGTCCCCTCAGGGAACCGGGCCTTCCGCGTCGTACGACCGGCGACTAGTCGAGGTAGTCGCGCAGCACCTGCGAACGGGACGGGTGGCGCAGCTTCGACATGGTCTTGGACTCGATCTGACGGATCCGCTCGCGCGTGACGCCGTAGACCTTGCCAATCTCGTCGAGGGTCTTCGGCTGACCGTCGGTGAGACCGAAGCGCATGGAGACGACGCCCGCCTCGCGCTCGGACAGGGTGTCCAGGACGGAGTGCAGCTGCTCCTGGAGAAGGGTGAAGCTGACCGCGTCGGCCGGGACGACCGCCTCGGAGTCCTCGATGAGGTCACCGAACTCGCTGTCGCCGTCCTCACCCAGGGGGGTGTGCAGCGAGATGGGCTCGCGGCCGTACTTCTGGACCTCGATGACCTTCTCCGGGGTCATGTCGAGTTCCTTGGCCAGCTCCTCCGGGGTGGGCTCGCGGCCCAGGTCCTGGAGCATCTGGCGCTGGACGCGCGCCAGCTTGTTGATGACCTCGACCATGTGCACCGGGATACGGATGGTGCGGGCCTGGTCGGCCATGGCGCGGGTGATCGCCTGACGGATCCACCAGGTGGCGTACGTGGAGAACTTGTAGCCCTTGGTGTAGTCGAACTTCTCGACCGCGCGGATGAGACCGAGGTTGCCCTCCTGGATGAGGTCCAGGAAGAGCATGCCGCGGCCGGTGTAGCGCTTGGCCAGGGAGACCACCAGACGGAGGTTGGCCTCCAGGAGGTGATTCTTGGCGCGGCGGCCGTCCTCGGCGATGATCTCCAGCTCGCGCTTGAGCTTGGGGGCGAGCTTGTCGGCATTGGCCAGCTTGTCCTCGGCGAACAGACCGGCCTCGATGCGCTTGGCGAGCTCGACCTCCTGCTCGGCGTTGAGCAGCGGGACCTTGCCGATCTGCTTGAGGTAGTCCTTGACCGGGTCGGCGGTGGCGCCGGCGGCGGCGACCTGCTGGGCGGGCGCGTCGTCCTCGTCCTCGTCGGACAGCACGAAGCCCGCGTTCTCCGGCGTGCCCTCGGGCTCCTCGCCGGGCTTGCCGGGGGCTGCTTCCTCGAGCACCTCCTCTTCGAGGAGTTCGGCGTCGTCCTTCTTGGCGCTGGTCTTCTTGGCCGCCGTCTTCTTGGCGACGGTCTTCTTCGCGGCCGCCTTCTTGGCGGTCGTCTTCTTGGCGGCTGCCTTCTTGGCGGGCGCCTCTTCCTCGACGGCGGGCTCGGCGGCGGGCGCCGCCGGCGTGGCGGTGGCGGTGGCCTTCCTGGTGGTCACCGCCTTGGCCGCGACCGTCTTGGTGGCGGTGCGCTTGGCGGGACTCTTCGCTGCGACGCTCTTTCGGGTGCGCTTGGGCTCTGCGGCACTGACCATCAGCGTCACACCCTCTTCCTCGAGGATCTGGTTGAGGCTGCGCAGTACGTTCTTCCACTGAGTGGCCGGAATCTGGTCAGCTTCGAAGGCCCGACGCACGTCATCGCCGGCGATCTGCCCCTCAGCCTTTCCCCGCTCAATGAGCGCCATGACAGAGACGGACTCGGCGATCTCCGGCGGGAGCGTACGGGATGTGCTGGCCGACACGAACAACCTCTCGGAACGTTGGAAAACGGCTTCCGGCCCCGTCCACAGTGGACAGGAGCCGACCACCGGCTTGGGGATGGGCCGACGGCGCGGGCGGGGGCCGGGAAGATGCACAGCGCCGTGAACGGCGTCCGTATTCCCTCCGCGGCTGTCACCTCTTAGGTCATCGCGTTCTTCCCGCGAGCGTTACGCCCAATCCGCGTGGCCCGAGTCACACCCCGTAAGCGAATAAAAACGGTCAGATACAGACAGAGGCTGTCACTCCTGGACGTGACTTTACCGCTGCGGCGGATGGGCGGCCCCCTTCGCGCCGTCGGACCCCGCGGGATCGCGAAGGATCCCGCGGGGTCCGACGGGAGGCGGTTCACCGATCGGGCACTGCCACAGGAGGGGGGTGGCACACCCGGCCGCGCCGCCCGCGGAACGCGGTCAGTGCTCGCGCGGGGCGGGCACTACCCGTTCCACCTCGGGGTGGACCGTGAGGAGTTGGCGCATCGCCGTCTCGGCCGCGGCTCCGTCGCCGGCGGCGAGGGCCTCACAGATGCGGCCGTGGTGCGCCAGCGATGTCTCGTTCGGACGGTCACAGCCCGTGACCGGGCCGCCCGAGACCTGGAGGGCCGCGGACACGATCCCCGAGAGATGCTCCAGCATGCGGTTGCCCGCGACCTGGATGAGCAGCGAGTGAAACTCGGAGTCAGCGCGGGAGAACGTGAGCGCATCACCCTGCGCCATCGCGTGCCCCATGATCTCGACCATGTCGACCAGCCGCTGTTGGACGTCCTCGCGCCCATGGCCGGCGGCGAGGCGGGCGGCGAGCGGCTCGATCGTCCAGCGCAGCTCGCTCAGCTCGCGACGCTGGTCGTCGCGCTGCGGGCCGAAGGCCCGCCACTCGATGATGTCCGGGTCGAGGAGGTTCCAGTCACTGACGGGGCGCACGCGCGTGCCGACGTTCGGGCGGGCGCTCACCAGGCCCTTGGCCTCCAGGACGCGGAGCGACTCACGGACGACGGTGCGGGAGACCTCGAAGCGCTGGCCGATCTCCTCGGGCACCAGCGGGCGGTCGGCGCCCAGGTCGCCGGAGACGATCATCTGACCCAGCTGCTGTACGAGTTGGCCGTGCAGCCCGCGTCCGCGGCTGCCCGCGGCGCGTCGGCCCACACGGCCCAGCTCGGGGTCCGCGCCGTCCCAGGCAGAGGCCCCGACGCGGTCGACGGCGGGCGCCTCGGCGTACGGGTAGCGGTCGAGTTCGCCCGGGCTCGCGAGGCCGGAGTCAGTGGAGCGGGCGGCGGTCATCATGGTGTGCGCAAGGGTACTCACGCATCCTTTGTCGGCGCCGTCTCCAACTCCCTTGAGGTCTTTGGTGAAAAGCACACGAAAGGGTGATCGCTCACCCCGTCGCAATTGACGCCTTATCGGAAAGAAATGGGCGTTCTGCGGGGAGTTGTGCGCATGGCTGGACGGGGGGTTACGGACAGTCGTCACCGGAATCTGCTCCGCAGGGTGGTGAGCAGATACGCGCAGAGCAGTGCGGCCAGCGACAACGTCATTGCCCCGCCGACGGGTTGGGACAGCACTCCGAGCGCGGCCTCCAGGTAGCGCTCTCCCCCGAAGGGCCACCGCGGTACGAGGACCTCTCGCAGCCGCATGGGCAGCCCGGCCGCGGTTCGAACGGACGGTCCCTCCAGGGCCTTGTGCACGACAGGTACGACGAGAAGGGGCACTGCGGTCACCGCGGCGAGGCCGGCCGTGGTGGACCGGAAGACCCCTGCGGCCAGTACGCCGGCCCAGGCACAGCCGATGACGAGGCCGATCCAACTCGCACTCAGCGGCAGCCAGTCGGCGGGAACCTGCGCGAGCTCCCGTCCGTAGACGAGATAGAGCACCTCGGCGTCGCAGCCGACGGTGAGGACGGCCAGCGCCAGCGCGGTGGCCGAGGCGACGAGCAGTTTGGCGGCCAGCAGCCCCAGCCGGCGGGGCACGGTGCCGCGGTCCGCGGCCAGGGCCGGGTGTCGGAACTCGTCGCCGAAGGCCAGCGCGCCGAGCAGTCCCGCGCCGAGCGCCGCGGGCGGCAAGGGCAGCTCCCGTGGCCAGGCGGCCAGCAGGCGCGGCTGCGGGGTGTGCCCGATACGGGCGAGCACGACGGCGGTCACGGCGGACACGGCGAGCACAACGGCCCCGGTGAGAAAGCCGGTGCCGATCCCGGCGGCACGGCGGATCTCGTAGCGGAGGGGGCGGAGCGGACTGGGGGCGGGACGGACGGAGATGGGAGGCGGCAAAGGGGGCAGCGCGTCGATGCTGCGAGCAATGCCACGGGCTTCGACGGCGTGCGGTGCAGGGGTCGCCTCCTCCTGAGGAGGGGCGGCTGCGTTGCTCATGCGACCGGCCGCGGGTACGTCCGGGCGTTCACGAGGCCCGGTGACGGGCTGCGTGTGGCCGGACGCGGGCAGCGGCTCGTCGGCACATGGTTCCGGCGGGTCGGCGGTCGGCCGCGGTTCGAGGGTGGGTCGTAGGTCACGGGAGGGCGTCGTCGTGTCCTCCTGAGGGGGGACTACGGCATTGCCCGAGTGGTCGGCCGGGGGCGCGTCCGGGCCCTGGTGAGGGTCGACGGCAGACCGCGCGTGATCGGAGGCGGGCAGCAGATTGTCGGCGGCTGGTTCCGGTGAGTCAGCGGCAGGCTTCAGCTCGATGGTGGGGCACGGCTCAGGGACGGTGGCCACAGGGTCAGGTGTGGTCTGCGTCGACGCGTTGGGGGAGGGCTCCGGCTCAACGGCCCGGGGCGTGGCGGTTGGCCAGAGGGCGTTGGTGACATGTCTCGGCAGGCCAGGGACTCGCTCCGGCTCGGCGCTGCCGTGGTCCTCCTCGGCGCTGCTGTGGTCCGGCCCGGCGCTGCTCTGGTGATCCAGCTCGACGCTGTCGTGATCCAGCCCGACGCTGTGCTGATCCGGCTCGTCGGCGGTGGTGCCCGCCGCGTCGGCCCGCTGGCGCTCCCCCGCCGCTTGCCCCGATTCGGGCACGGCCCCAGCCCGCTCACAGTGCGGCTCACCCGGCTGCGCAGCTCCCGCGCCGGGGCCCATGTCTCCGATCTCGTCGGCGAGTTGGTGGACGACGATGCCGTGATGGAACGCGGTCTCACCGACGTCCGCGCAGGTACTGCCGTACACGGAGAGGCGGTTGTTGCCCTCTCGCACGACTTCGACGGAGCGCTGCGCGGTGCGGGCCTGCTTGGCCAGGAGAGCAGCCAGACGGGCCGCGTGCGGGCTGCGTACGGCTACTCGGGGACGCAGGCGGGTGCGCGAGAACTCCGTGGCCTCCTGGTCGGCCACGAGCCTGCCCTGCTCCAGCGTGACGACGCGGTCGGCGGTGCGCGCGGCCTCCTTGGGGTCGGCCGTGGTGAACAGGACCGTGCCGCCGTGGCCGGCGTGGGCGCGAAGCATGCCGTGCAGCCAATTGCCCTCGCGGACGGAGAGCCCGTCGGCCGGGTCGTCGAGGACGAGGGTGTGCGGGTCGGCCAGGAGAACGCAGGCCAGGCCGAGGCGGCGGTCCATGCCGCGCGAGAGGGCGCCGAGACGCTCATCGCGCAGACTCACGAGCCCGACCGCCTCAAGGACTTCGTCCGCACGCCGGACCGGAACCCCAGCGGCGGCACACAGCATGCGCAGATGGCCACGGACCGTGCGGGCCGGGTGCCCCGGCACGTCGCCCAGCAGCACGCCGACCTCGCGTGAAGGATGGGCGATGCGGTGCAGGGGGCGGCCCCGGAAGTAGGTGATGCCACGACCCTGTTGGAGTTCGAGCATGAGCCTGAGGACCGTCGTCTTTCCGGCGCCCGGTGCTCCGAGCAGCGCGGTGACGCGGCCCGCTCGCGCCTCGAAGGAGACGTCGTCGGCCGCGGGCGGAAGCTCTTTGCGAGGGTTGCTGGTCAGTCCGAAGGCCTGGATCACTCGCAGCAAGATAGCGCGCTATGTCCGTTTTTTCGGGCAGCGCAAGGCCGTCTCGGGTAGGGCAATCACCCTGGTCCGGGCTGCGGGCGGTCGCGTTCCAGGCCCGGCGTCACACCTCGGGGCGCAGCATCGGAGGGTTGAGCAGCGTCGCACCACCTGCCCGGAAGAGCTGTGCCGGGCGGCCGCCCTGGCGAGTGGTCGTCCCGCCGGTGGGGACCAGGAAGCCCGGGGTGCCCGTGACCTTGCGGTGGAAGTTGCGTGGGTCGAGCGCCACTCCCCACACCGCCTCATAGACACGACGCAGCTCTCCGACCGTGAACTCGGGCGGGCAGAAGGCTGTGGCCAGCGACGAGTACTCGATCTTGGAGCGGGCTCGTTCCACTCCGTCCGCCAGAATCTGCGCGTGGTCGAAGGCGAGCGGGGCGACCGGCTCGGCGTCACGCCCGTAACCGCCCTGCTGCAGCAGCTCCTCGACCGGAGCCCAGCGCGCGTTGCTGGCGTCGCCGCCCGCCCTGGGCGCGGGCAGGTCGGGGGCCAGGGCGAGGTGGGCGACGCTGACGACCCGCATCCTGGGGTCCCGCTTGGGGTCGCCGTAGGTGGCGAGCTGCTCCAGATGCGCGCCGTTGTCCTGGGCGGGTACGGCCGGGTCGTGGACGCGCAGCCCTGTCTCCTCGGCCAGCTCGCGCGCCGCGGCCTGTGCCAGGTCCTCGTCGGCCCGTACGAAACCGCCGGGGAGCGCCCAACGCCCCTGGAACGGTGGCTCGCCCCTCCGTACCGCCAGCGCGCACAGGGCATGGCGACGCACGGTCAGTACGACCAGGTCCACGGTGACGGCGAAGGGCGGAAACGCTGACGGGTCGTAGGGCATGCGGCGATCATAGTCGTCTGCCTGACGATAAACACTCCCTTCGCGGCTCGCTTCGCTTACTGATCCACTCCTGATCCACTACTGATCCACTTCGGTCGGTTATGGGCTTCACTGTCGATTCCCGTTGATTCGGCGGTGATCTGTCGTGGCAGGTCAAGCCCCCAGCTGCAGTCCGTCGGCCGCCTCCTCGACCATGGCGAGACCGAGCCGGCTGACCCGTACGGAGAACGGGGCGCCCACCACGCGCAGGCCCGTGAAGCCGACCTCGCCCAGGGGTGCACTGCGCATAGGGCGCAGGGTGACAGTCCCGGCCGGGGCGTCGGGGCGGATGCCGGCGAGCGTGGTGAGGAGGAGGACTCCGGCCGCCGCCGGGGTGGCGGCGGGGCGGCAGGCCGCCGGGTGCGGGAGGGGAGCGCTTCCCTCCGTGCGCTGTTCCCCCGCATACATCTCGGGCAGGCGATGGGTAAAGGTCTCGGCGGCTTCGAGTACGCCGCGCAGCAGCGAGCTCGCCTCCTTCTCGTAGCCTGCGGCGGCCAGACCGGCGACAGCGAGTGCGGTCTCCTGGATGCGTACGGCCCCGGCGCGGTGGCCGAACGGATTGAATCCCGGTTCCTTCACGCCCAGTCCACGCAGGCCCCAGCCCGAGTCCATGACGGGGCTGCCGAGCAGCCGGGCAAGCTTCTCCGTCTGGACCTTGTCGAGCAGACCGGGCGCCACCACACCCCCGCCCAGAAGGCCTGTGTCGAGGAGATGCACTGCGGCCGCGCCCAGGTGAGGCACGGGTCTGCCGTCCGGGGCACGGGCTGCCGCGGGCCGACCGCCCCCACGGTCGTCGAGCCAGAAATCCTCCCGGAACGCGGGCCGTAAGGCCTGCGCCCACTCCCGGAGTGCCGCTCCGCCGGACCGGCCGCAGGCGTCGAGCAGATCGGCACCGAGCAGTGCGGCACGGTGGGCGTGGGCCTGTGTCTCGCAGCGGATGGGTCCGCCAGGGTGTGGGTCGCGCAGGTACGCGTCGTCGCCCACGGTGGTCCGCAGCCAGGTCAGGCAGCGCTCGGCGGCGGGCAGCAGTTCCTCCGTCTCCTGCTCGCCGAGCCCCCACCGTCGGGCTTCGGCGAGCAGTACGGGGAAGAGCAGCGTTGCCTCCGTACCGGTGCACTGCGGCGGAAGGTACGGCCCGGCGTCCCGTCTCGGGCCGGGGATCATCCCGGACTGCGCTCCCGGGCCGGTGAGTTGGGTCCGGGCGAGGATCCGCAGCGTCCCCGCTGCCAGCCCCGTACCGAGCGGCAGGGCCATCCGGGCAGCGACGAGCGCATCGGCGGGCGCCAGACCGCAGCGCCAGGGTGCCCCGGCCGCGAGATGGGTGTCGGCGGGGTTCGCGGAGTCACGCAGCAAAAGGGCCTGGAGGTCCTCGATGCTCGTCCGCAGGAGGGCGGAGACTCTGGGGTCGTCTCCTTCCGCACACGCCGCGGCCAGGGGGCTGGTCGCGGCGCGGCCCACGGCCCGGAGCGGCCCCGCACCGTCCGGCCGCACCCGCAGTTCCACACTTCTGCTTCCACCCGGCGGCAGGTCGAGCTCCCAGCGCAGCAACCCGGCCGAGGCCAGGGCGTCCGAGGGAGGCGGTTCGGCCGTCACGGACGCGTTGCCGGAGGGGCAGGACCAGCGCAGGCCGGAGCCGTGCACGCTGGCGGGGAGTTCGGGTCCCGCGGTGCCCGAGGCGATCGAACCGAGGTCGGCCAGGTCCGTGCCCAGGACCACTTCTACCGGCAGGCGCATCGGGCGGGGAGCCGCGCTGTGCAGGGTGATCCGCTCCGTGCCGTCCGCGAAGCGGTTGCGTTCCACGACGACATCCGGGTCCGGACCGGCCTGCGGGGACAAGCGGAGCGTGCCCACGAACCTGGCGCGGTCGGCCGAGGTCATGCGGGCCTGCACCGCGAGGGGTTCCCGTCCGCCCACGCGGATCTCGCACCGGGAGAGCACGCGCCGGCCGCCGCGGTAGAACCCTTCCAGCCCTCGGCCGGCCATCTGCCCTTCCTCCGTCGAGATGGCCAGGCCTGGAAGGGCGACACAGATCATCGCGGTGTGGGCGGGCGGCAGATCCGCGGACCAGCGCAGGCCGGGGATCGTGGCACCCCGGGGCGGGGGCGCGTGCCCCGGGGACGCCGGCCCCCGGCCCTGAGCGGGTGGTGCGGGTGAGCCGTACCCCGACGCCGATCCGGGGCGACGGCTCTGGCCCGCCCATCGGGGCGAAGAACGGCCCGGGCCCGGCGGCGAGGGGGAGCGAGAATCCGGGCCGGTGGGCGGCGCGATGTGTGAGGCACCTCCGGGGAACCTGGGCCCGTAGCCGTCGACTCGGGCCACTGGTCGCGGAGGGGCATCCTGGTCCGCCGGCCGTGGAACGCCGCCCTCGGACAGGCCGAGGCCAGACACGAAGGACGGTGGAAGCCCCTCTGTGGAGCGGCGGTCGCCGGCAGCGGAAGGGGGCGGAGTCGGCTGATGCATGGGAAGGCTTCCTCTGGGCTCTGTGCGCCTCGATGGGGTTCGGCGCCGGTGCCGGAGGGCTCCGACGGGGCAGGGGCGGTGCGGCGTCACACCCGTTCGGGCGTTCCGCCACTCAGGTGAACGCCGTGCACGTCCTCCGAGTCACGCCCGCGCCCCGGCCCCTCCCCTTCCGAGTCACGTCCCAGTCCCGGCCTTGTGCGTCAAGGCCATCCGGCGACAGGAGCGGCGATGAGTCACTCCTCCTCTTCCGTGCCGTGGCCGGGCTGAGCTCCGCCCCGGACCGTGTCCTGGCAGGGCATGGCTGCCTCCCGTGAGGTACGCGAACGCATGCCGCCCATACGCGCACTGCCGGACCGCGCGGGACCCGTCGACGCACGCTCGGGGCGCATGCCCGCTTCCGCTGCACCGGCAGGGCGACGCTTGGTGCCCGTCGACTTGCGCCCGAGCGAGGCGGGCCTGCTCGTGTCGCGGCCGGAACGGGTACGGCCGGAGGCGATGTCGGGGCCGGTGGCGATGTCGGGGCCGGTGGCGATGTCGGTGCCGGAGGCGATGTCGGCAGCACCGGCTGAACGGGAGCGGCGGCGACGGCGTGAGGGCGACGCCGCGGGCGTGGGCTCGGGCATGGGTGCGGGATCGGGCTGTGGCACCGCTGTCTCTCGCCCGACGGCCTCGGCAACATGCGCACGGATCATGGCGTGGTCCACCACCGCTCGCCCACGACCTTCGCGCTCCGCGCGCAGGCAGGTGCGGATCGACTCCGGGTCGAGGCCTTCATTGCAAGCCTGGTGCAGGAGACGGGCGAAGAGGTAGTCGGGATCCGCGCCCAGGGCCATGGCGAGGGCTTCCCGGGCCTCCAGTTCGTCGCCGGTGGACCAGGCGACCCAGCCGGCGAGGGTGAGCGGCGCAGCGGCATGTTCGCCGTAGGGGCCGACGCAGCGGCGGGCCAGCGTCCGCCAGAGTCGAAGGGCGCGGGCGGCGTCGTCGCCCTCCATCCACTCGGCCGCGCGGTCGCGGGTGGCGCGGTCCTGGAGGCCGAGGATCAACCGGGCGGCCTCGTCATGCCCGAGAAGTTCGTCGTCGCGCAGGTCCGCCAGGAGCATTCCGGAGACCGGCCGGGCCTCGGCGAAGCGGTCCAGGACCCTCCCGGCCAGTTCCAGTGTCTCGTCGGCCACGGAGGCGCGGCCCACGTCGTCCAGGAGCCTCGGGACCAGCGCCATGCTGGCCGTGTCGAGGGCGGCCTCCTGTTCGAGGGCGGCCGCGTTCTCCCAAGGCAGCAGCCGGGCCCGTAGCTCCCGTAGCGTGCCGCGCACCTGGATCCCCGCGTAGGTGGCCGCGGCGGCCAGCACTGAGGTGCCGGGCAGGCCCATGGGGGCTCCCTCGGACGGGCAGCATGCCGCGTTGTCACAGCAGTACGACCAGTAGCGGCCCTCCGAGATGCACAGCGCCTCGACCACCACCACGTCCCGGGAACCGCACTCGACTCGCAGCCTCTGGGCCAGAGGCCTCAGCCGCTCCATGACCTGCTGCCCGGACTCGCCCTTCTCCGGCTCCTGGCAGAGGAAGGCGACCATCGACTCGGGCCTGGCCCCTCGGCGCTCGCTGCCCGTCACCAGGCCGTGGGCCAGTTGTCCGGCCGCGGACGGCCAGTCGTCCGCGTTGGCGGGGATTCCGAGCCGGGCCCGCCCTCCGAACCGTCCGCGTCCGTCCTTGTCGTGCAGGGCGACCAGGACGATGCTGTCCTCGGGGCGGTACCCGAGCAGATACGGCAGGGCGTCGGCCAGTTCGGCCGGGGTTCGCAGGGTGACCTGATGCTCGCCACCGTGACTGTCGTGCGCGGGGCTGGGGGCGTGCAGTCCCGCCGTGCCGCCCGCGTCCGGCTCCCGTTTCCGCTGCCCACTGTCCTTGTGCCTGCCCGGTGCATCGGGCCCGGTGATGTCGCCGTTCTCAGGGGATCCAGTCGCTTCGCTGTGGTTCGTCATGCGGAGACGATCTCGCGGAATCCGCAGCTCCGGTTTGCCCTGTGGATAACTCCGATCAGGGACACGTCACCATAAGTCTCCCGGCCCCCGCGTCTCCGGGTGCAGCGCTCCCGTTGTCACTGCCGTCCTGTTTCATGGAACGCATGGAGCACACGAGCAACGCGGATCTCCGGGCGGCGGCCGACACGGTCCTCGCCCGTCTCGTCGGGGACGCCTCGGGGGCGGCCCGGCTGCGCGAGGACCAGTGGCGGGCGATCGAGGCACTGGTCGCCGACAGACGACGTGCCCTGGTCGTCCAGCGCACGGGCTGGGGCAAGTCCGCGGTCTACTTCGTGGCGACCTCGCTCCTGCGGGCGCAGGGCAGCGGTCCGACGGTGATCGTCTCCCCGCTGCTCGCGCTCATGCGGAACCAGGTCGAGGCGGCGGCCCGGGCCGGCATCCACGCCCGGACGATCAACTCCTCGAACACCGAGGAGTGGGAGGCCGTTCAGGACGAGATCGCCGCCGGGGAGGTGGACGTCCTGCTGGTCAGTCCGGAGCGGCTCAACAACCCGGACTTCCGGGACCAGGTGCTGCCCCGGCTCGCGGCCGCCACCGGGCTCCTGGTGGTGGACGAGGCCCACTGCATCTCCGACTGGGGCCACGACTTCCGGCCGGACTACCGCCGGCTGCGCACCATGCTCGCCGATCTCCCGCCCGGTGTGCCGGTGCTCGCGACCACGGCCACCGCCAACGCCCGTGTGACGGCCGACGTCGCGGAACAGCTGGGCACCGGCGGCAGCTCGGACGCCCTCGTGCTGCGGGGCCCGCTGGACCGCGACAGCCTGAGCCTGAGTGTGCTGCGGCTGCCGGATGCCGCGCATCGCATGGCCTGGCTCGCCGAGCACCTCGACGAACTGCCGGGCTCCGGGATCATCTACACGCTCACCGTGGCCGCCGCCGAGGAGGTCACCGCCTTCCTCCGGCAGCGCGGGCACACGGTCTCCTCGTATACGGGCAAGACGGAGAATGCCGATCGTCAGCAGGCCGAGGAGGACCTGCTCGCGAACAAGGTGAAGGCGCTGGTCGCCACCTCCGCACTCGGCATGGGCTTCGACAAGCCCGATCTGGGCTTCGTGGTGCACCTCGGCTCGCCCTCCTCGCCCATCGCCTACTACCAGCAGGTGGGCCGTGCGGGGCGCGGTGTGGAGCACGCCGAGGTGCTCCTGCTCCCGGGTAAGGAGGACGAGGCGATCTGGAAGTACTTCGCGTCGCTCGCCTTCCCCTCGGAAGACCTGGTGCGCCGCACACTCGATCTTCTCGCCCACGCGGAGAAGCCCTTGTCGCTGCCCGCTCTGGAACCCCTGGTGGAACTGCGCCGCTCCCGTCTGGAGACCATGCTCAAGGTCCTCGACGTGGACGGTGCGGTCAGGCGGGTCAAGGGCGGCTGGATCTCGACCGGGCAGCCGTGGACGTACGACGCCGAGCGGTACGCGTGGGTGGCGCGTCAGCGGGAGACCGAGCAGCAGGCAATGCGCGACTACGCGTCGGCGACGGACTGCCGCATGGAGTACCTGCAGCGCCAGCTCGACGACGAGGCAGCCAAGCCATGCGGTCGCTGCGACAACTGCACGGGCCCGCGCTTCGTCGCCGACACGTCCGAGGAGGCACTCGACGCCGCGCGCGTGGACCTGGGCCGGGCGGGGGTCGAGGTGGAGCCCCGCCGCATGTGGCCCACGGGGCTGCCGGCGATCGGAGTGGACCTCAAGGGACGCATCCCGGCCGGCGAACAGGCCGCGTCTGGACGCGCCTTGGGGCGGCTGTCGGACATCGGCTGGGGCAACCGGCTGCGGCCCCTGCTCGCTCCCCAGGCCCCCGACGGGCCCGTTCCGGACGACGTGGCGAAGGCGGTGGTGAGCGTGCTGGCCGACTGGGCCAAGGGCCCCGGCGGCTGGGCTTCCGGCACGTCGGACGCCCCGCCGCGCCCGGTCGGCGTCGTCACGGTGGCGTCCCGCACCCGCCCCACGTTGATCCACTCCTTGGGAGCGCGCATCGCTGAAGTCGGCCGACTGCCGCTGCTGGGTGCCATCGAGTACACCGGCGACGCGCACCCGGGCTCCCGGAGCAACAGCGCGCAGCGGCTGAAGGCACTCGACGGCGCTCTGACCGTGCCGCCCGTCCTCGCCTCCGCCCTGGCCGAGGCCCAGGGCCCGGTCCTCCTCGTGGACGACTACATGGAGACCGGGTGGACCCTCGCGGTCGCGGCCCGCATGCTCCGACGCTCCGGTGCGCAGGGGGTGTTGCCGCTCGTGCTGGCCTTGCAGGGCTGACGACCGACACTCCGGGGCTGGGTGTCCGCCCCGGAGCACAGGGCACTCGTCACCTGCCGATTCGCGCACACCTCTGGACGCCGCACTCCGCCGTCACGTACGAACGTGTCGTGCTCGAACGCCCCATGGGTGGCCCGGCGGCGCACAGGGTAGGGATATTAGCCGCGCATCATCTGATAACGGTCGACGGCCTCAATTGCTCGTTGCCGCATTCAAGTTCGACAGGAAGAATTGAGGTCCGCTCCCCGCACGGCGCGCCCGCCGATCCGGTAGGGCTTCGCCGCGGTGCGCGCTCCCAGGAATCCGACCTCGCCCGCTGTGTGGGCGCGTAGCCGAAGGGAGGACCGTGACCTTCGGATTCGCTCCGGCCTCGGCAGCGGCGTCGACGTCCGCCGCTTCCGCCAACCGCTTGCTCGAACCCGCGGAATGGGCCGCCGCCGGTATCCCACTGTTGCGCGACCCCCGTGAGGTCGTCAGCGGGCTGCATGCCAGGCACCATCCGCAGCCGGCGACCGCTGTCGTCGCCGTGCTCGACCCGGACGAGCGGCTGCGGGCGAGCGCCTCGTTCGTACGCCGCCCGGCCCCGGCCGACGGCTGGATGTTCCGCAACGTGCTGCTCGCGCAGCTGCGCCGGATCATCCCGCACGATCTGCGGCGCCGCACTCCGGTGCGGACCGCGGTGCTGCTCTACTGCCGTGAGGGCGACGCGCGTTGGACGGAGGAGGACGGCGCGTGGATGTGGGGCCTGCGCGACGCTTGCACCCTGCACGGGTTGCGCTGCGGGGCGTACATCACGCTGACGCGTGACGGCTGGCAGGTCCTCGGCGAAGGCCGCGGCGGACGCCGCCCCCACTCGGGCTCGGCACCGGAGCCGTTCGCCACCTCCGAGGC
>NZ_JBSHKH010000170.1:0-14946 GCF_053643595.1 Streptomyces sp. NPDC055506
CCCGTTCGACGTCTCCGACGGACGCGTCACCCGGATCTGGGCGATCCGCAACCCGGAGAAGCTCGGGCCGTGGGCACGGGAGGCCTAGGCGGCCCCCGCTCCCTCTGGGGCCGATGACCGCGTCAGAGACGCCCGTCCGGTCGGGACATGCAGGTCCTCGTCCCGCAGCCTGCCGGTCGCCCACACGCTGACCAGGCCGGTCAGCGCCAGATAGCCGCAGGCCCACCACGGGCTGCCCGAACCGAGTGCCAGCAGGGCGGTCATGATCAGCGGGGTGATGCCGGACGCGAAGATGCCGGACACCTGGTAGACGAAGGACATGCCCGTGTACCGGACCGGGGTGGCGAAGAGGGCGGCGAACAGGGTTCCCTGGGCGCCGTAGAACCAGGCGTGCACGACTCCGAGTGTCACGATCAGCGCCGCCGCGAAGGCCCAGGTCCCGCCGGTGCCGAAGAGCCAGAACGCCGGGAAGACCGAGACGGAGAACGCGGCCATGCCGGTGAGGTAGACCCGGCGCGCTCCGTGGTGGTCGGCCGCCGCCCCGGACACGGGTATCAGCACGGCCATCACCAGCGCCGCCGCGGTGACCGCGAGCAGCACCGGCGTACGGTCCAGCTCCAGCGTTCCGGTGGCGTAGGTGATGGCGAAGACGGCCCAGGTGTTGAAGGCGGCCCCCTCACCCCACCGGGCGAGCATCCCGAGCAGGACGTGCCGGCGGGCCCGCGGCGCACGCGTCAGCTCCACCAGCGGCGTGGAACGCGGCAGTTCCTGAAGGCGGCGTACGGCACGGAAGGCCGGCGTCTCGTCGATCTTCAGCCGTACGGCCAGTCCGACCACGACCAGCACCAGGCTGACGAGGAAGGCGATCCGCCACCCGTAGGCGAGGAACGCCTCCTCGCTGAGCGCGTCGCTCAGCAGCGCGAACACGCCGGTGCCCAGGGCCAGTCCGAGGGCCAGCCCGATCTGCGGGCAGCTGCCGAACCGGCCCTTGCGGCCGTCGGGCCCGTACTCCACGGCCAGCAGCACCGCCCCGGCCCATTCGCCGCCCAGTGCCACGCCCTGCGCGACCCGCAGGACCAGAAGCAGCGCGGGCGCGAGGATGCCGACCTGCTGATACGTGGGCAGCAGACCGATCAGGGCGGTGGAGACGCCCATCAGCCCCATGGTGAAGGCGAGGGTGTGCTTACGGCCGATCCGGTCCCCGATGTGCCCGAAGAGCAGACCGCCCACGGGTCGGGCGACGAAGCCCACGGCGAACGTCGCGAAGGACAGCATCGTGCCGACCGTGCCGTTGGACGTGGGGAAGAACAGCTTGTCGAAGACGAGCCCGGCGGCGGTGCTGTAGAGGAAGAAGTCGTACCACTCCACGGTGGTGCCCAGCAGACTGGCGAGCACCACGGTCCTCAGCCGGGAGGGAGTGGGGGTGTCTTGTAGGGACGGGGCATGCGCGGACATGGGGCTCCGAGTGGGGTGCGGAGACGGCGTGCGGGCATGCCGACGCGGAGACCTACGTCCGGGGACGCGGACGCGTCGGAGCACGCGAAGGGCGCGTGAAAAAGGGATTGGCCGCTGCCTTGGCCGGTCCGCACGGTGCTGTGGGGGACGCGGACGCGCCGAGACTGACGACCCGGTGGCCCTACGCCGCCGGGGAACTCATGGGCTCTTGGTCGTCAGCCGCGACAGGTCGCGCTGGACTGGCGGCACAGATCGACGTGCAGTCGTCCCACGAGGATGTCGGCGGCAGCGGTCATGCCTGGCATTGTGCGTGAGTCACCCCGCCGAGCTCAAGTGGGACGGTCACGCGCTCGTATCCAGGGCGAGGTCCTCAAGGACGGTGATCAGTCGGCGTCGGGCGTCGGCGGGCAGGCCTCGCAGCGGCAGCGGGAGATTCGGCTCGGTCACGAGGCCCAGCCGCGAGGCGGCCGCCGACATCACGCGCAGGCCGCCGTACTGGCGGAAGAGCTCCCAGAGGGGCTCCAGCCGCTCGGATTGGGCCGTGGCCCCCGCGGCGTCGCCGGCCTGGGCGGCCCGGGTGAGGGCGAGGGCGGTTACCGGGAAGAGGCCGCCGGGTCCTCGGGAACCGGCGGGATCTTGACCGCGGCCACATTCGGCAACTCGGCGATACGGCCGTGGAGTTCGTCGGTGAAGTGGACATGAGTGGTGCGCGGGTTGTCGTACACGCACAGCGGCACCGACAGCTCACGGGTGACGCTCTCGTACAGTCCGAACACCTCGTCGTCGGTGAGGGGCTGATACGTCATCGGGGCGAGCAGGACCGCGGACGCGCCCGCCTGCTGCGCGTCCTCGGCGAAGGCGAGTACCTGCGAGGTGCGCAGTGCCCCGATGCCGGCCATAACCGGCACACCGTCGGCGGCCCGGACCGCGAGCCTCGCCACGCGGGCGCGCTCCTCGCGGGTGAGGTAGGCGTAGCCGCCGGTGGAGCCGAGGGCGCCGATGGAGTCGACGCCCGCGGCGGCGAGGCGGGAGACGAGGGCGCTGAACGCCAGCTCGTCGATGCCGTCTTCCGTCGTGGGCGTGAGGGGGAAGGCGCTGAGGCCGCGGAACATGGGAGGACTCCTCGGGGTATGTGTCGACTGTCGGCGAGGCTTGTCGGGGCGGGGGCTGGGGTGGGCAGAATAGGTGGAGTGGAGAGCAGGCCGGGAGAACATGACGACATGGGCGTCGGCGTGGACGAGGCGCTGATGTCGGCCCTGTTCGCCGCGGTGGAAGCCGGTGTGTACGCCGTGGACGACGAGGGCACGGTGATCGCCTGCAATCCGTGGGCCGAGCATCTGCTGGGCTACGAGCAGGGCGCCCTGATCGGGGTCGATGCCCACCGCGCCCTGCATCCGCTGGACCCGGAGACCGCCGCCGCGCCCGTGCCCCGGCCGATCCTGAAGGATGTCGCGCTGGGCAGACGGACCAGTGGCGACCGCGCCGTGTTCCTGCGCGCCGACGGCACACCGCTCCAGGTGTGGTGGACCGCGGCCCCGCTGCCCGCGGCGCTCGGACACGGCGAGGGCGCGGTGGTGGTGTTCCACGACGCGACGGCGGTCCGTGAGCGGGAGGGCCGCCGCGCCGAGCGGTACGCGCACAGCGAGACGATGCGTGAGCAGGCCGAATACGATCTGGCGGAGGCCACCTGGCTCGGCGAGCTGACGCTCGCCATGACCAGCACCCTGGACACCGACGAAGCGCTGCACCGTCTCGTGCGCCAATTGGTGCCCCGCCTCGCGGACACCGCTCTGATCGACCTCGCCGAGGGGCATGGCCATCGCCGTGCGGCCGGCGCTCATCACATCGCCGGCGTCCTGCCCGCCGCCGCCCTTTCCGAGCACGGCGAGGTTCTGCGTCGGCACCCCGCCCACCACACGGCCGTCAGCCGAGTCGTACAGGGAGGCGGCACCCAGCACCTGACGGACCTGGCACCGGCGACGCCCGGAGAAGCCGACCTGATGGCGGTGGTGCAGGCCGAGGAGGCCTTCGTCATTCCGCTGCGGCTGCGCGCCACGACCTTCGGGGCACTGACCCTGACCCGCGCACCGGCCAGCCCGCCCTTCAACGCCGCCGACCGTGCCCTGGCGGAGGAGGTGGCCCGCCGGATCAGCCTGGGTCTGGACAACACCCGTCTGCACGCCGCCCAGGCCGGCATCGCGACCGCCCTGCAGCGCGCGCTGCTCACCGACCTGCCCGACGTCCCGGGCATCGAACTGGCGGCCCACTACCAGCCGGCCCAGCACACGGCGGAAGTGGGCGGCGACTGGTACGACGCCTTCCTGCTCCACGACGGCGACCTCGCCCTCGTCATCGGAGACGTCACCGGACACGACATCCAGGCCGCCTCCCGCATGAGCGAACTGCGCAACATGCTCAGGGCCCTGGCCGTCGACCGCCCCGAGGAGGCGCCCGGCCAGATCCTGCGCCGTCTGGACACCGCCCAGGCCCGTCTGACCCTCGCCGACTCCGCCACCGTGATCTTCACCCGCCTACGCCGGACCGTCAGCGGGGCCTGGCAGGCGTCCTGGTCCGTCGCGGGCCACCCGCCCCCGCTGCTGATCACCGCCGACGACGTCGGCTATCTCGCCCAAGCGCGCTCCATGCTCCTGGGCCTGCGCCCCACCGCCGAGCGCCCCACCACCCACACCGAGCTGCCCGACGGCGCCACCCTCCTGCTCTACACCGACGCCCTGGTCGAATCCCGCGGCCGCTCCCTCGACGACGGCATGACCCGTCTGCGCCAGCACGTCACCGCCCACCGCCACGTGCCGCTGCCCGAGCTGTGCGCGAAACTCGCCGAGGAGCTGGGTGACCCTCGCGACGACATCACCCTGATCGCCGCGCGCACTCCCGGCACCGCGATCAGGCGGGAACCTCAAAGATGAGTTCGAGGCCGTCCTCGTCGTCCCATTGCTCTCCGACCTCCACGAAGCCGAACCCGGCGATCGTGGCCAGGGACGCCGTGTTGTCGGGACTGATCGTCGCCCGCACGATCCTGACGCGGGCTTCGGCAGCGGCCCGCTCCACCAACGCGGTGAGTATCGCCCTGGCGTAGCCCTGACGACGGTGGGCGGGGACCACCGTGTAACCCAGCTCCACCATCCCGGCGTCGTCCGGCGGACCGTGGAACCCGGCATACCCCACGACGGCACCCTCCGGCTCGGCCACCACGGCCTGCGTGAGCCACCCCGCGCAACCCGGGTCCGAGATAAGCTGATCGACCCGGTACCGCCACACCCACTTCGCCCGGTCGGTGAGGAAGTACTCGGGGAGGGAGACACCGGCTTCGGCACCGGCCTGAGCCAAGTCGTCCTTCAGCAAGGCGTTCATGGCCGTGCTCGACAACTCGACGAATCGCACGGACTTGGTGCTCGTGGGGACTGAGGTACGGCGCTCGGCTTTGTCTGTCACAGCGCGAATGGTCATGGAGAGCCCAGGACATGTCCAACGAATTAGGCGGTGGCCGGGCCGACAAAACGCTATGGTGCGCCGATGTCATCGATCAAGCAGTTCCAAGTCACCTTCGACTGCGCGGAACCCGAGCGCGTCGCTCGCTTCTGGTGCGAGGTGCTGGGGTACGTCGTACCGCCGCCCCCGAAGGGGTTCGCCACTTGGGACGAATACAACGGTTCTCTCCCTCCCGCGGATCAGGGTGCGTGGTTCGCATGCGTCGACCCCTCAGGGGTGGGACCGCGACTGTTCTTCCAGCGCGTTCCCGAAGGCAGGGTCGTCAAGAATCGGGTGCATCTCGACGTGCGGGCCGGCACCGGACTCGTGGGGGAAGAGCGCCTGGCCACGCTTGAGGCCGAATGCGCACGACTGGTGGCGCTCGGCGCGGTACGCGTGCAGCTCCTGCCCGCCGACGACGACAACGAGTCCTGCATCGCGATGCAGGACATCGAGGGCAACGAGTTCTGTCTCGACTGAGGGACCTTCTTCGGGGGGGGGCGAGCAGCGGAGTGTGCGCCATGTCACGCATGGCAAAAACGACCTAAGTTGCCCAGATCACAGCGCAAATGTCCATTTAGCGTCCATTCTCGGAGCGGCAACCCAAGCCCGAAGTGGAGCGCGCCGAAATGGACTTGGACACACCGCGCCCAAGTGATCCATGACACAGCGTTCGTGATGCTCCACCTCGCTCCCCGAGAAAGGTGCCCATCATGGCCGCTTACCTGTGCCCGCCCGCCGTGATCCACGGTGAGCACACCGTGAAGACCAGCCAGATCGTGACGGAGGTTCGCGGCCGGCACCCGCACGCGGCGTGGGCGCCGCGGATCGACGCGATCGCGGCCAGTACGGGCATCGAGAACCGCGGGTGGATGCTGCCGCTGGAGACCGCCGTCGCGCCCGGCAACGGGAGCGGCCTGCCGGCTGCCGGCATCGGGCCGGCCCGAGAGGCGCTGGCCGGAGACGGGTTCACCGAACAGGACGTGGATCGCGTGATCGCCGCCCTCGAGGCGATACCCGCGCCGCAGACCGTCCAGGAGCGCACCGCGCCCGCCTGGGCGGCCGTGCGGTCCTGCGGGGAGCGTGCGGCACGCGGGGCCCTGCAGATCGCCGGGCTGGACGCCGCGGACGTCGACTGCTTGATCACCAGTCACTCCACCACCCCGGCGCTGCCGGGGCTGGACGTCGCCCTGGCCAACGAGCTTCCGCTCCGGGGCGACGTGATGCTGCTGCCGGCCACACAGTGGGCCTGCGTGGCCGGGACCCGCTCCCTGGCGCTGGCGGCGGATCTCGTGGCCGCGGACCCCGACCGGGTGGTGCTGGTCGTGATCGCGGAGGCGCTGAGCACGACCTACCAGCCCGCGGACGACTCTCTGGAGTCCTTGATCGTCCGGTTGCTGTTCGCCGACACGGCGGTCGCCGCGGTGGTCACGGGCCGTCCGAGGCCCGAGTCGGTGCTGCGCCTGGACGCCGCCTGGCACCACACTCTGCCCGGAACCCAGGATCTGCACCGCCTGGAGACCCGGGAGGACGGCACCCACTTCGTGATGGACCGGCGCGGGCCGCGCGCCGTGCAGGAGACGGTCACCGCGATGTGGGAGTGGCTGCGCGTCCGCTACCAGGACGACCCCGGCTCCTGGCACCCCGACGTCCTGCTCGCGCACCCCGGCGGGACGCGCGTGCTGGAGTACATGGAGCAGACGATGCCCGACGGGTGGCCGTCGGGGCTGCTGGACTACAGCCGGGAGAGCTACACCAGCGGCAACCGCGGAGGCGCCGCCGTGTTCGACATCCTGCGCAGAGCGCACGATGCCGGGCAGGAACGCGGCAGTCGTGCCGTCCTGTACGCGGCGGCCCCGGGCCTCACGGCCACCGCTCTGCAAGGAGAGTGGCTGTAGCCCGTACCGGCGGTCGGGCCGCCCGTACCCGCCGGCGGCGCCGCTCGACGAGTGCACGTCACCCGGCCCTCCGCAGCCGCGTCACCTCGCGGCTGTCGCCACGGACGCCCAGACCACCTTGCCGGTGTCGGTCCACCGCACCCCCCACCGGGTGGTGAGCCCATGCACGATGTGCAGGCCACGGCCACCGTCGTCGAGGATCCCGCCCCGGCCCAGCCGGGGCCTGCCATTGCCGGTGTCGCCCACCTCGCACAGCAGCCCGTGACCGGCCCTGATCAGCCGTATCGTGATGGGGCCTTCGGCGAAGCGGACCGCGTTGGTGACCAGTTCGCTGACCACCAGCAGCACGCTGTCCCGGGTGTCGGCTCGAGTGCTCCATTGCGCAAGCAGTGCGGAGACCAGCTCACGGGCCCGGGCGGCCGCGTCGCCGCGGGCGGGCAGCCGCCAGGTCGCGGTGTCCCCCTTGCGGTAGCCGATCATGCGTGCGAGCAGCAGGGTCACGTCGTCGCGCCGGCGCACGGGCGCCAGCTCGGAGACCACGCGCCGCGCGGCCTGCGGCAGGGCGTCCCAGGGGTGCACGGTGGACACGACGTCCGCCAGCCTGCCGATGCCCTCGTCGATCGACAGGGCGGGGTCCTCCACCAGGCCGTCGGTGTAGAGGGCGAGCAGCGAGCCCGGGGGGACGTTGAACACGTGCACGTCGAAGGGTTCCCGCAGCGCGAACTCGGCGCCCAGCCCGGGGTGCGGGCGTACCGCGACAGAGCCGGCGGTCCCCTCCGGGGGCACCAGGACCGGGGGGAGGTGGCCGGCGCTGGACAGCGCCATCCGGTGGCTGACCGGGTCGTAGACGGCGATGCAGCAGGTCGACCCGAGGGCGCTGTATCCGGCCACCAGCCCGGACTCCGTGTCGTCCAGCAGCGTCACGGTCTCGTCCAGGTGCTCCAGCACCTCGTTGGGCGCCAGCCCAGCGGACAGCAGCGCACGGGCCTCCATGCTCAGCTGTCCCATGGTCGCCGCCGCTCCCAGGCCGTGCCCGACGACGTCACCGACCACCAGTGCGGTACGGCCGTCCGGCAGCGGAAAGCTGTTCACCCAGTCTCCGCCGACGCCCGCGCTGTCGGGGGTGGCGGGCTGGTAGACGCTGGCGGTCTCGATGGTGTCGCCGCCGGACCGTGGCAGCAGTCGGCGCTGCAAAGCCAGGACCTGCGTGTGCTCGCGCTGGTGCTGACGGGCCAGGTCGACGTGATGAGAGGTCCTGGCGACCAGCTCCTGGAGGTCGAGCAGCTCACTGTCGTGGAAGGGGCGGTCCGACCGCCGCCAGACCTCGGCCACACCGAGAACGACGGGCGGAGCTCCGTTCAGCACCAGCGGTATGTACGCCACACCGGCCGCCCGGTCGCCGGGCACCAGGGCGCGGACCAGTCGCGCACTGCCGAGCGCCCGCTCGATCGCCTGCCGGTCGGGTATGACGATGGCCTGCGCGGCGTCGTCACGCCGTATCGCCTGCGACAGCAAGCGGCTCGCGTCACTGGGAAGATCGTCGCCCGGCGTCACGTAGCCGTCGGGCCAGGCCCGGTCCGGCACCAAGGCGGCCCGCCGCAGCCGGATGCGCCGCTGCGGCTGCTCGGTGACCACCTCGCCCGTCCATACGGCGAGGTCGAGGTCGATGGCGGCCACGTCTCCCCAGGCCAGCAGTGACTCCGCAAGCGACTGTGCGGTCTCGCCGATGTCCAGCGAGGTGCCGATCGCGGTCTCGGCGGCGTAGAGGTGCAGCCTCCTGGCCATGGCGATCAGGGAGACGGTCAGGCCCTCCTGAGGCGCCGCGGCGGCCAGGATGCTCATCGACACCACCAGCTCCGACCCGTCGCCGCGCCGCAGGCGCTGCACCCGCGCGACGTGCGGCTCACCGGTCTCGAGGACCTGCCGCAACCGCCGCGTGACCGTCGGTACGTCCCAGGGAGGCAGGAGGTCGACAAAAGAGCTCCCGATCGCGGCCTCCACCCCCGCGAAGACGGGGGCGCCCAGATTGCAGCGGGTGATTCTCAGCTCGCGGTCCAGATTGACCGCGCCGAGGATCTGCTCCTGACGGCCGGGGGCCGGATGGGCGGGTACGCGTGGCCGAGCGGCGCTGTCGCCCTGCGGGTCGGCAGCACCGGCGGCCGCCGACTCCCCGCCCCTTGGGATGTACTGCCCCAAGGCGCCGCTGACCATGTCGAACGGCGACGCGGACGAGGGGGAGGGGGTGGAGTCCATGCGACTCTCTCAGCTCGCTCGCCAACCCCGGCACAGCGCCGGGGCCGTGCCAGAACCCGGGCGACAGGGCCCCGAGATTCCTGACCGCACACCTCATTCAATAACACCCGGGGCCGCTTCGCCCACACCAGCGGATCGCACGACGAGCACGGACAGTGAGGCGCGGCGGTCATCGACTCGGCATCAGAAGCCCTGGCGATATACCCCAGGGGGGTATATGGTTCCTGACTGTGGGGCTCAGGGAACGGGCCGCACTCAACGGGAATGGGGAAGAAGGCCATGGACCACACCGCTCACCACACCGGCGACGTGCACGGCCACGCGGGCCATGACGGCCACGCCGGAGTGTCCTGGGGAATGGCGCTCAAGGCGACGCTGCACTGCCTGACCGGTTGCGCCATCGGCGAGATCCTCGGCATGGTCATCGGCACAGCCCTGATGTGGGGCAACGTGCCCACCATGATCCTGGCGATCACCCTCGCGTTCCTCTTCGGCTACTCCTTCACACTGTTCGCGGTCCGTCGCGCAGGCCTGGACTTCAAGACCGCGATCAAAGTCGCCCTCGCCGCCGACACCGTCTCCATCGCCGTGATGGAGATCGTCGACAACGGCATCATCGCCCTCACTCCCGGCGCGATGGACGCCCACCTGTCCGACGGGCTGTTCTGGGCGGCGCTGCTCGGCGGCTTCGCCGTCGCCTTCGTGATCACCACGCCGGTCAACAAGTGGATGATCGGCCGCGGCAAGGGCCACGCGGTCGTCCACGCCTACCACTGACGTGGACGGTCAACTCCAACCTGCAGTTGCTCGGCCATTCCGACGATGATGCCCTCCGGGCCGCAGAGGTAGCGCACCGGGCGAGCCCCCTTCACCACCCAGGCCCTGGCGAGCGCGAACCAGACCGTGGGCGTGGGCAAGCGGCTCATCGCGGCGGTGGCCCGCCGTCGGCGGAGTGGAGCCAGGGTGCTCCTGGCTCCACTCCATGGTGCGGGCGTGTCACTGGAACTGTGCGAAGAACCTCCAGATCTCTGCCTTGGTCCAGGTGGTGACGCCGCTTTCGTTGGGGGAGCCGTCGACCGGACCGGGTATGTGGCCTCCGTCGAACGCGGCCCATTGGACCGGGTATCCGGCACGGCAGCCCGAGTAGGTGGTGGTGATGTGCGTTCGACTGCCCTGCGCGGGCTCGCGCGGGCTCTGGGGGGTGCAGCCGTTGTTCCTGACGAACGTGTCGCGCAGGGACCGTCCTTGCCCGATGTTGAGGACGGAGTCGCTGACGCCGTGGATTCCGAAGTAGGCGATGGGCTGGGTGCCGCCACTGCACCCGCTGATCTGAGCGCCGGAGATGACCGCGACGGCCCTGAAGACGTTCGCCCGGCTGCATGCGAGTGCGTAGCTCATGCCGCCGCCCCAGCTGAATCCCGTGGCGAATCGCTGGGCCGGGTTGACACAGAGGCCGCCCTCGATGCGCCGGATCATGTCGTCGACGAAGGTGATGTCCTCACCGCCCGAATTGGCCCAGCCGTTGCCGAGGCCCTGGGGAGAGACGAGGATCGCGGTATTGTTCGACTGTTCCTGTTGGCCGTAGTAGGACCAGGCCTTCCCGCTCGTGCCGCCCGAGGCGACGTCGCCGGCGGTTCCGCCCCGCCAGTGGAACCCGAAGATCAACCGGTAGCGGTGGGTGCTGTCGTAGTTGTCGGGAACCCTGAGGATGAAGCTGCGGCTCTTGCCGCCGCTCTGAATCGTGTGCGTACCGCTCGCCAGAGTCGGGGCGCTGCCGCATCCGCCGCCGCCACCGGACGACAGCTTGACCATCTGCCATTGCTGGTTGGCGCCGCCCCAGTCGGTGTACTGGACGACGTTGCCTCCGTCCGCCGTGGAGGCGCCCTGAACCTCCACCGCCTTGCTGCTGGTCCGGTTGATCAGCCGGACGTGGCCCGCGTCGGAGTCGGCTAGGCGGAACTGCTGGTTGGGCCCGTTGTGGTCGGCCCATTGCTGGATCGTGGCACCGTCAGCGGTCGAGGCGCCGGCCACGTCGAGAACTTTGTCCGAATGCCGGGACTTGAGGCGGTAGAACCCGCCGCCGGAGTCCACGAACTGCCACTGCTGGTTGGCTCCGTCGTTGCGCGTCCACTGGCCGACCCGCGCGCCGTCGGCGGTGGATGAGCCAGAGACGTCCAGCGCCTTGCCGCTGTTGCGATTGACCAGGACGTACCAGGCATTGGTGTCCACTGTCGCCGCCTCGGCGGGCGCCGGGTTCACCGCGGCGAGCATGCCGATCGCGAGGGTAGTCGCCACCACGGCGGCAACCCGGGACCACCAGCGATGTTTCCGCGGAGGGGCGGAAGGAACCGCACCGTAGGTCTTCATCGATTCACCCTTCGTATGGGACAGGTCCCCTCAGGTGCGGGTCCAGCGTTGGTTGTTGCCGTTCGAGCAGGAGTAGAGCTGGATCAGGGTTCCGTTGGCGGTGCCTCCCGAGACGGCGTCGAGGCAGAGGCCGGACTGGACGCCGACGATGGATCCGTCGGAGCCGAGGCGCCATTTCTGGTTGTCACCGCCCCAGCAGCTGTAGATCTGGACCTTGGTGCCGTTGCCGGTGCCGGCGGCGTCCAAGCACTTGTCGCCGTAGACCCTGAGCTCGCCGGCGGCGGTGTACGTCCACTGCTGGTTGGTGCCGTTGTGGCAGTCCCACAGGTGGAGCTGGGTGCCGTCGGTGGTGCTGGTACCCGGCACGTCCAGGCAGCGGCCCGAACCGACGCCCTTGATCGTCCCGCCGTCCGAAGGGGGCGTGGAGGTACCGCCGTTGAGTGCGTTGAGGACGGCGGTGTAGGCGGGCTTCTTGCTGCCGTCGCGGTTGAACAGCAGCGGTGTGTGCTCCGGTCGCCAGGAGTCGGAGTCGCGGACACCCCAGACAGTGATGCCGAGGCAACGCGGGACGGCCAGGCAGTCGTTGGTCACGTTGGCGTAGGTCGTGGCCGAGGCGCCCTGGATGTCGAGTTCGGTGATGGCCACATCGACGCCGAGGGCCGCGAAGCTCTGCAGGGTGGTGCGGAAGTTGCTGTTGTAGGGGCTGTCGTTGTTGAAGTGCGCCTGGAAGCCGACACAGTCGATCGGTACGCCGCGCTGCTTGAAGTCCCGGACCATGGCATACATGGCCTGGGTCTTGGCCCACGTCCAGTTCTCGACGTTGTAGTCGTTGTAACAGAGCTTGGCGGCCGGATCGGCGGCGCGCGCGGTGCGGAAGGCGACCTCGATCCAGTCGTTGCCGGTGCGCTGCAGGTTGGAGTCGCGCCGGGCTCCCGAACTGCCGTCGGCGAAGGCCTCGTTCACGACGTCCCACTGGGCGATCTTGCCCTTGTAGTGGGCCATCACGCCGTTGATGTGGTTGATCATCGCCTGGCGCAGCGTGCTGCCGCTGAGGCTCTGCATCCAGCCGGGCTGCTGGGAGTGCCAGGCCAGGGTGTGGCCACGCACCTGCTTGCCGTTCTGCACCGCCCAGTTGTAGACACGGTCGCCGGCGGCGAAGTTGAACTGGCCCCGCTGTGGTTCGGTGGCGTCGATCTTCATCTCGTTCTCGGCCGTCACCGAGTTGAACTCACGGCCCGCGATCGTCGTGTACGCCGAGTCGCCCAGCCTGCCCGAGGCGATGGCGGTGCCGAAGTAGCGGCCGCTCTGCGCCGCCGCGGCGCCGAGCGTGCTCTCGGCGGCGTGTGCGGTCGGCGGCGCGACCAGTGCGGCGCCCACTGTGAGGACGCAGACGACCAGCGCCCACAGCAGGCCGCGGACCTTCCGGCGGACAACGGGTCTGGGAAGGGCATACGAGCCCATGAATGTGCCTCCAGGGTAGGAATCAAGGAAGGACTGACGGACTGAAGCGCAGGGGAACGCGTCGTCCGCTCCCACTCGCAGACGTACGGGGCGGTCCGAAGCCGAGGGTGGCGCAGCTTTGGTGCGCGGATCTGTCGTGCAGCACAGCTCGGTTCGATACCTCGAACCATGACCGGCCTCTCAGCCAGGGATGATTGAGGTGTTGACGATGCATCGTCAATACTCCCCGCAGAAAAAATTTCGACCCCGAGACCGAAACTTACGGAATCCCGCCGAGCAGGACGGCGAACCCACGGCACCGCCGTCGATGGATTCCGCAGGGCCGGGGCTGCGCCTCCGGTCGGTTCGACCGCTTGCCCTACCCGAAGGGGAGGCGCTGTTTGTGGACAGATCGGCGACAGACCTTGACCGGAGGGCCCTGCATTCCTAGCTTGTGGCGTCAAAGCTTCCGGGAATTCTTCGAATGTTTCGAGATCGCCGCCCCAAAGGAGGCCCCCTGATGTGGTTTCGCCACCCTCCCCCGGTCCGCCTGAGACGATTACTCGCCGTTCTCGCGCCTCTGCTGCTCGTATCCACGTTCCTCGGTGCCCAGCCCGCCGGCGCGGCGACCGTAGACCCCAACGCCTCGTATGTGCTGGTCAATCGCAACAGCGGAAAGGCCCTGGACGTCTACAACATGGCGACCAACGACGGCGCCCGCATCACTCAGTGGACCAGGAACGATCAGAACCAGCAGCAGTGGCGGTTCGTCGATTCCGGGGGCGGCTACTACCGCATCGTGTCCCGCCACTCGGGCAAGGTCCTGGACGTCCACAACTGGTCCACCGCGAACGGCGGCTCGATCGTCCAGTGGGCCGACCTGAACGCCACCAACCAGCAGTGGCGGCTGGCCGACAGCGCGGACGGCTACGTGAGGCTCATCTCGCGCCACAGCAACAAAGCCCTCGAAGTGCAAGGCGCCTCCACCGCGGACAACGCGAACGTCGTCCAGTACGACGACTGGGGCGGCACCAATCAGCAGTGGCAGCTCGTCAAGGTCGGCGCCGGCGACCCCGGCGCGTGCGATCTTCCGTCGACCTACCGCTGGACATCAACGGGCGCGCTGGCACAGCCCAAGCCGGGGTGGGTCTCGCTCAAGGATTTCACCGTCGCCCCCTACAACGGCAAGCAACTCGTCTATGCGACGACGCACGACACGGGGACGAGCTGGGGTTCGATGAACTTCAGCCTGTTCACCAACTGGTCGGAGATGGCCTCGGCCGGCCAGAACACGATGTCGAGTTCCACCGTCGCGCCCACGCTCTTCTACTTCGCGCCGAAGAACATCTGGGTGCTCGCCTACCAGTGGGGCGGGACCGCCTTCTCCTACCGGACGTCGAGCGACCCCACCAATCCGAATGGCTGGTCATCCCAGCAGGTGCTCTTCTCCGGAAGCATCTCCGACTCCGGAACAGGACCCATCGACCAGACGCTCATCGGTGACGGCACGAACATGTACCTGTTCTTCGCCGGTGACAACGGCAAGATCTACCGGGCCAGTATGCCGATCGGGAACTTCCCGGGCAGCTTCGGCACGACCTCGACCGTGGTCATGAGCGATACGAGGAACAACCTGTTCGAAGCCCCGCAGGTCTACAAGCTGCAGGGCCAGAACCGCTACCTCATGATCGTCGAGGCGATCGGCTCGCAGGGCCACCGCTACTTCCGCTCGTTCACGGCCACCAGTCTGAACGGCTCATGGACACCCCAGGCCGCGACCGAGAGCAACCCCTTCGCCGGCAAGGCCAACAGTGGCGCCACGTGGACCAACGACATCAGCCACGGCGAACTGATCCGCACCAGCCCCGACCAGACCATGACCGTCGACCCCTGCCACCTGCAGTTGCTCTACCAGGGGCGTAGCCCCAACTCCGGCGGTGACTACGGCCTCCTGCCCTACCGTCCGGGTCTGCTTACACTGCAGCGCTGACGGCGTGACACGAGTCCGGCTCCGGTAGGAACCGACCCGGGCGGGTTCGGCACA
>NZ_JBSHKH010000171.1:0-14848 GCF_053643595.1 Streptomyces sp. NPDC055506
GAGAACGCTCCTCGGGGCCGAGCCCTTGGCCTGGCGGGGCGGGTCAGCCCGCGCCGACACCGTCCGTGTCACCGGCAGCGGACGTCCGCTGCCCGGGCACGGCGTTCGCCAGCTCGGCGTCGGCCTCGGCGTCGACCTCGGCCTCCGCCAGGGCGGCCGCCACCCGTGACTCCTGGCCGACGTTGCGCGTCTCGGCCTTGAGCGCGAGGTCCGCGACGGCGGTGTTGAACCGTTCGAGGGAGGTCGGCTCGTCCGGGCCCAGCAGGTACTGCTTGAGCTCCTTGCGGTCCTCGGCCAGCGGATCGGCGGCCGGGTCGCGGACGGCGCCGAGCAGCTCGCCCAGTTCGGCCGCGCTGTTGGACAGGATCACCGCGGCGCGCACCGCCGTGTTGTTCCGCTTGAACTCCTCGACGCCCACCTCGGCGGAGTCCGTGACCGCGTAGGGCTTGCCGCTCGCGATGAAGTCGGAGACCACGCTGGAGATGTCGGAGACCATCGCGTCGGAGACGTTGAAGCAGTCGTACAGCCGCGGGTCGGCGCCGGTGATGACGCGGTGCTCCCAGGCGGGGAAGGAACGCCAGTAGGCGTCGTTCCACTCGGCGCGCAGCCGGGCGACCTCCTCGTGCCGGGCGACGTCGACGAGCCCGTCGCGGGTGGCCTCGGCCTCGTCGCGCCGCTCGCCGCCGGAGCCGGACAGCTGCGCGAGCCGGGCCTCGATACGGGCCAGCTCGGCCTTGGCCTCGGCCTGGACGGCCGTGTCGGCGACGAAGCGCGTGTCGATGGCGCGCTCGGCGGCGGCCTTGCGCACCAGGGCGGTGATGCGCTGATGGGCGGCGCCGGCCTCCTTGCTGACGTTGCCCGTGAACGGGTGCGGCTTGTACAGGACGCGGACCGGCGGGTCGGCCTGCACGAGCCGCTTCACGATGTTCTCGCCGGCCAGTACGACCGAGGTGTTGCCCGGGTTGCCGTCCCAGCCCTCCCAGGTGGGGGCGTAGAGCACGGTCGGGATCCGGCCGTCGGGCACGCCCTGCCAGGTCTGGATCGGGGCGAGCTGCGGGCGGCCGACCTCGACGATGTCGTCGTCGCGGACACCGACGTCGGCGATGGCGTAGCGGTCGCGGCCCGCGCGGCCGGCCGTCCACACCTCGTCGTAGACCTTGCTGTACGGGTTGACGCTGGCGAGCTTGTCGCTGTCGCCGTGGCCGATGAAGACGTGCTTGATGGTGGGCACGCGCAGCATGTGGATGTTCTTGCCGACGTTGGCCGCGTAGAGCGCGACGCGCACCGTGGACAGGTCCAGGTTCATCAGGTGCACCCCTCCGGGCACGCAGATGACGGGGACCGTGGTGGGCGCCATGTTGTTCAGGATGGCCCGCTCACGCAGGATGATCAGCGGCTTGGAGTCCAGGTTCTCCATGGTGTCCAGCCACATGTTGACCTGGTAGGCGGAGTCCTTCGAACCCGAGAAGTACAGGACCGTCTCCGGCTTGTACTCGCCCAGCCAGTCGTCGACGGCGGCCAGGACCCGCTCCGCGTTCGGCGGGATCTTCCGGCCGCGCACGTACGGCACCAGCGCCAGCACGTACAGCGTGCCGAGGGCCACCGTGATGCCGATGCCGATGAAGCCGACCAGGGCGGACTTCACCTGCGAGGCGAGCAGGATGCCGGCGACCGCGAAGAGGTCGAGGTGGAGCATCTTCTCGGCGGAGCGGTGCAGCAGCTTGCGCGGCGGGGCGTCCGGGATGCGGATGCGGGACTTCAGGTCGACGTTGCGGGTGGCGACCGGCATGCGGCGGCGGTTGCGGATGAGCTGGACCAGCGCGCCGTGCGGGGCCTGCAGACCGTAGAAGGCGATGAAGCAGGCGATCGCCCCGTAGTAGATCAGGTTGTCCGCGAGGGACAGCCGGGCCAGCAGCAGGACGAGGAGCAGCTGCCGGATCAGGAAGCGGATCGACAGCCCGGCCCGCACCTTGCTGAGGCGGTTGATCAGATAGCTGCCCTTGCGGTGCAGATAGTGGTCCGCCAGGTACGTCACGGCGGCCGCTGCCGCGAAGGCGGGGACGCTCGGGACGAGCGCGGCCAGCATGAGGGCGGGGTAGCCCGCCATCATGAGGACCGCCGCGGCCAGCTGGGCCGCACTGCCCACCCGGGCGACGCGAATAGCGGTGGATATCACGGAGAAACCTGCTCTTGGGAGGGGTGTGCCGGTCTGGTTCGGAAATGCGGCTGGTCTGTGAATATTCGCGGGACGGTATGGATTCAGGCCCCTGCGAACACCCCTGTCGACGAACTTCGTTAACAGGAGAGCGCAGAGGCCTGAATTACCGGAGGCTATTTGGCGCCAATTATTACACGCCGTCCTGCCGGTCCAGAACCGTGGCGAGGGCCTGCTCGAAGCCGGACGCCCGGGCTGCGCCGGCCGTCGGGTCCTGCTGGCGGACGTCGATGACATGGCCGGTCAACTCGGACAGCAGCACGTCGAGCGAGGTGCGGGCCACGGCCTCGGAGGACAGCAGGGAACCCGAGGGCTCCTGGCCGAAAGCCTTGGTGCGCATGGGGGTGGCGGTGCGCTCGGGGTTGATGCAGTTGACGCGGACTCCGTCGCCGGCCCACTCGTCGGACAGGGCCTGGGTGAGGTTCACCATGGCGGCCTTGGTCGAGGAGTACAGGCTGTACTCGGCGCGACCGCGGGTGTAGCTGCTGGAGGTGTACAGCAGCAGCTGGCCGTTGGTCTCGGACAGGTACTTGTACGACGAACGGGCGATCTGCACCGGGGCCAGGTAGTTGACCTTCAGCGCCTCCTCGATGGTGGCGTTGTCGGTCTCGGCGAGCTTGCCTATGCGCAGCACGCCGGCGGTGTTGACCACGTAGTCGATGCGGCCGGTCTCGGCGTACGCCTTGGACAGGGCGTCGTCGACCTCCTCCGGGTTCTCCACGTGGGTACCGGTGGTGGAGCGGCCGAGCGCGTAGACCTTGGCGCCGTAGGACTCGGCGAGCTCGCCGATGTCCTTGCCGATGCCGTAGGAGCCGCCGAAGACGACCATCGTCTTGCCGGTGAGGAGCTCGCGGTAGGCCTCCTCGGAGACCTGCTCGGGCGCGGCGGTCGAGGCGAGCTGGAAGAGCTTGTCGGCGATGAAGACGTCGACGGGCTGCGTGACCTTCATGTTGTACTCGTCACCCGCGACGACGTGGATCGGCACGTCCGGCAGGTACTTGAGCACGACGGAGCAGTCGTCGGTGGCCTGGAAGTTGGGGTCGTTCGAGGCGACCTCGTAGGCCCGCTTGATCGTGGACAGCTTGAAGGCCTGCGGGGTCTGGCCGCGGCGCAGCCGGGAGCGGTCCGGGATCTCGGTGATGAACTCGCCGTCCTCGCCGTGCGTGCGCGTGACGATGATGGTGTCGGCGGAGGGGATGGCCACGTCGACGGCCTGGTAGCGCTCCAGCGCGACGACGCAGTCGTCGATGACGCGCTGCGACAGCAGGGGGCGCACCGCGTCGTGGAAGAGGACGTTGGCGTCCTCGCCCTCGGCCAGGCCCTCGCCCAGCGCGGCGATGGCGCGCTCGGTGGTCTCGTTCCGCGTGGAGCCGCCCTCGATGATCTTCGAGACCTTCTTGAATCCGGCCTTCGCCACGATCTTCTCGATGTCGGGCACGTAGCCCTGCGCCATCAGCACGATGACGTCGTCGATCGAGTCGGCGTTCTCGAAGGTGGTCAGCGTGTGCTCGATGACTGCCTTGCCGGCGATCTTCAGCAGCTGCTTGGGGATCGACAGACCAACGCGCTGACCGGTACCACCAGCCAGGATCACTGCGGTGGTACGGGGCTTGGCTATGTGCTGGGACACAGGTGACCTACCTCGGGGCGACAGGGAACTTGGAAATGGTCCCACTTGTGGTTACCGCAGTGCAAGGTGAGCGACCTTCGCCACATATGTGCGCGCAACCTGCCATTCACCTGGGGGTGCCGGTGATTGGTGAGACGACTCCGTGAACGCCCTCGAAATGCGCTGTGAGTAACTCCACAGAAGCACAGCGACGTCGGAGCCGTGTGAGACGGCGATGTCCGGTGCACGGTACGCGCCTTGGCGGTGCCGCGAAGAACCCGATCGCCGTGTCAGTCGTCACGCACCGGTGCCTCGGGCCGGTAGCACGGGCCGGACAAGTCTCGAATACCGCTCGTTCAGCCGCCCATTGCCGCGGAATTCTCGGTAAAGATTCCGCAGCTTTTCGATCTCGGTCGGAGCAAGGGAAGAGCCGGAAGAGCCCGGGACTCCGATGAGTCCCAGGCTCCCGTCCGTTCCGTGGTCAAAAGGCCGTCAGACCACCTCGACGCCCGGCCGGCCCGCCTCGACCCGCAGCCTCGCCTGCGTGCGCGGTGTCGAGGTCGGCTGCCGCACGGTGTCGACCACCCTCACCTGCGCGTCGATGCCGTCCCGGCGGACATCGAAGAGGTGGTAGCCGCGGTACGCGTCGAGCAGCTTCCAGTGCGGGTTGTCCGGGCGCCGCGGGTCCCACTCCTTGCGGAACGCCTCCTGGTCCTGGTCGCCGTTGCTGGAGATGGAGGTGCCCACGAACTCGGCGCCGACGACTTCGGAGTCCGGGTCGGCGTAGTCCTCCTTGAGGTCGCTGATCATCGTCAGGTGCCGGTCGCCGGAGAGCACCACGGGGTTGCGGACCTGCTTGAACTCCTGGAGGAACCGGTTGCGTTCGGCCTGGTAGCCGTCCCAGGCGTCGTAGAACCAGAGCTTGCCCTCGCCGACCTTGAGGTCCGTCTCGGCCATCATGATCTGGGAGGCGATCAGGTTCCAGCGGGCGGGCGAGTTCTGGAGCCCGTCCAGCAGCCACCGCTTCTGCTGCGCGCCCAGCATGGTCAGCGACGGGTCCTGGGCCCCGGCCTGGCTGGTGGCCTGGTCGCTGCGGTACTGCCGGGTGTCCAGGACGTTGAGCCGGGCCAGGCGGCCGAACTCCAGGCGGCGGTGCATCCGGATGTGCGGGCCGTCGGGGACGGCGGTGGCACGGACCGGCATGTGCTCGTAGAACGCCTGGTAGGCCGCGGTCAGCCGGGCCACGAACGCGTCGTGCGGCTGCTTGTCCGGGTCCTGCGGGATCTCGCCCGCGAAGTCGTTGTCCACCTCGTGGTCGTCGAAGGTCACCACGAAGGGCGCGTTCGCGTGCATCGCCGCGAGGTCCGGGTCGGTCCGGTACTGGGCGTACCGGTTGCGGTACTGGACGAGGCTGAACGGCTCGCCGGTCCCCTCGTGCCGCCGCAGGGCCGTCGCCGAGGGCGTGGACTCGTAGATGTAGTCGCCGACGAAGACCACGACGTCGGGGTCCTGATCAAGCATGTCTGCGTATGGCGTGAAATAGCCGTGCTGCCAGTTCTGGCAGGAGGCGAGGGCCATGCGCAGGGAGCCACCGGAGCTGTAGGGGTGGGGCGCGGTGCGGGTGCGGCCGACGGGCGAGAGCTGCCCGCTGGTGCGAAAGCGGTACCAGTACGTACGGTCCGCGCGCAGCCCGCGTACGTCCACGTGAACGCTGTGCCCGTACTCGGGCCGGGCCTGGGCTGTGCCCCGGCGGACGAGCTTTCTGAACCGGGGGTCCTCCGCGAGCTGCCACTCCACCGGCACCACCCGGTCGGGCATCCCCCCGCCGTTCAGCGGTTCGGGGGCGAGCCTGGTCCACAGCACTATGCCGTCAGGCAGCGGGTCACCTGAGGAGACGCCGAGGCTGAACACACCGTCGGGGAGCGGCGTCTCGGCCGCGCGGGCGGCGGCCGGAAGCCACAGCTGGGCGGAGGCGGCGGCGCCGAGCACCGCGGCACCTGCGGTCAGAAAGCGGCGTCGGTCGGGCGATCCTGCTGTCATCGGCTGACTCCCTTACCTCGCTGGCCACTTGGACACTGGGAAGCTTCACGCTCGCGGGCGACCCGCCCGCTGAACGCCGGGGTTCACGTACATGACAACTAAGCAGACAAAAGGAGACCCGCCGCCAGCACCGGAACAAGCCGTTGCCGGGACGGGTCTGACGGATGATCAGTCGGCGAAGACGGTACCGAGCCGAGCGTCCGTGGGGGTGGTGCCGAGGAGCGTGTTGCCGAAGGTCGTGGTGCCGTTCGGGCTCACGACGGTGGTCGGGCCGGACCGGAAGTACCAGACGGACCCGGCGTTGCCGTTCTCCCCCGTCGCGCCGGCGGCCAGGTCGGCCAGGCCGTCGTGGTTCGCGTCGGCGAGGTGGACGGACTTGCCGAACGCGTCGCCCTTCTCGGCGGTGCCCGGCACGTTGGGCGTGTTCTGCGTGACGGCCTGGGCACCGGTGCCGGTGAGCCCCTTGGCGGAGCCGCGCAGCACGACGACCGCGCCCGCGTCGGCCACACCGTCCAGGTCCTCGCCGGGCAGCCCGGTCGCCACGTCCGGATATCCGTCGCCGTTGACGTCGCCGACCCGGACATCGGTCCCGAAGCCGTCGCCCGCCTCGGCACTGCCGGGCACGCCCGGGCTGTCCTGGTTGAGGTGCGTGACCTTGGTGCCGTCCGGCCCGTTCGAGGTGCCCGGGATCCAGCTGACCCTGCCGCCCTTGGCGGCGGGGGTGTCGAGGTCGCTGTCGTAGCCGGTGACGGCCCGGCCGACCACGATGTCGTCGACACCGTCCTGGTCGACGTCCCCGATGTCGAGGTTCTCGCCGCCCTGGATCCGGTAGCCGTCGGCGCCCTCCACGGTGATGTACGGCTTCAGTCCCTGCCGGGAGCCCGGCCAGTACACGACCCGGCGGGCGTCCCACTCGTCGCCGTCGTTCTGGGTGGCGGCGACGTCCGTGACACCGTCGCCGTTGACGTCGCCGGTGGCCAGGTCGAGGACGCGGGTGTCGAACTCGTCCCGCAGGATCTGCTCGTCGCCGGACGTGGAGCCGTCCCGGGTGAACGGGCCGCTCACCACGCGCAGGTTGAACTGGTTCTCCACGGTCACCAGGTCCACGGCACCGTCGCCGCCGACGTCCCCGAGGGCCAGACGCCCCTGGGCGCCGAGCCCGTCGTGCTCCTTCCCCGTGGCCAGTACGGCACCGCCGGACAGGCCCTGCGGGCCGCCCCACAGCACCTCGGCAAGACCGGAGTCGATGCCGCCGTCGGCCGTGTCCTCGCGGCCGGCGCCGACGACCAGGTCCGCGTACCCGTCGCGGTCGACGTCGGCGGTGGCGAGGGTGCTGCCGAACGCGTCGTCCGTCTCGGCGCTGCCGGGCACGCCGGCCGTGTTCTGGCTGAACACCTGCCGCTTCGTCGTGTTCAGCCCGTTCGCCGTGCCGTAGACGACGGCGACGTAACCGGCGCCCTTCTTGCCGCCGACGGTCGCGGCCGGGGCGGCCACGGCGAGATCGGCGTAGCCGTCACCGTTGAAGTCGTCACGCGGACGCTCGGCGCCGGGCGTGGCGCTCGGGGGCGCGGCGTGGGCGGCGGGGACCGCGAGGGCGCCCGTGAGGAGTACGAGGCCGGTGGCGATGGCGAGCCGGCCGCGGCGGGAACGGAAGCGCGCGCTCATCGGGCGAAGCCCGAGCCGAGGGCGGAGCCGTCCGCGACCGTGCCGAGCGTGCCCGCGCCGAAGCTGACCGAGCCGGTGGCGGTGGGGGCGTTGACAGGGTTCGGGAACGCCCAGACTCCCCCGTCCCGGTTCTCGCCGGTCGCACCCGCGAACAGCTCGGCCCGGCCGTCGCCGTTGACGTCGAGCAGCTTGGTGTCGCCGCCGAAGAAGTCGTTCTGCTCCGCCTCGCCCGGGACGTTCTTGGTGTTCTGGTTCAGGCTGAAGGCGCCGTTGCCGCTCAGCCCGGACTTGCCGCCGCGCAGGACGGTGACCTGGCCGGCCGCCCACACCTCTCCGATGTCCTCGCTGGAGCTGCCGGTGGAGACGTCCGCGTAGCCGTCGGCGTTGATGTCGCCGACGGAGATGCTCCCGCCGAAGCCGTCGGCCCACTCCGAACCGCCCGGCACACCGGGGGTGTCCTGCGTGATGATCGTCGTACGGGAGGTGTCGGGGCCGTCGGCCGAGCCGTGCACCACGCCGATCTGGCCGCCCTTCAGCAGCGGGTCGTCCAGGTCGGTTTCGCCGAAGCCGTCGTTCGAACGGCCGATGACGAGGTCGGCGAACCCGTCCTTGTCCACGTCACCGACGCCGAGGCTCTCGCCGCCGCGCATGCGCGTGCCGTCGGGGTTCTTCAGCTCGACGGGCTTGCTCAGGCCGTCCGGCGTGCCGCGCAGATAGACCGCGCGACGGTGCCTGTAGTCGGGGTCGTGCATGTCGTCGTCGCTGTCGTCGTGGATGAGCGCGACCAGGTCGGTGATGCCGTCGTGGTCGACGTCGCCCGCGGCCACGTCGTCCGTGACGTACTTGGGCTCCAGGGCGAGGGTGCGGCTGCTCGCGGCGCCGCCGGTGCGGTCGAACGGCCCGGACAGCAGGCGGTTACCGGTGGCGAGGTCCAGATGACCGTCGCTGTCGAAGTCGCCGAGCGCCGGGGTCTTGGGGTCGACCCGGTCCTCCTCGGTGCCGGTGGCGACGGCCGTGCCGCCGGACAGGCCCTGCTTCCCGCCCCACAGCACGGCGAGCGTGCCGGCGGAGGTGACCTCACCGACGTCCTCGCCCGGGGCGCCGACGACCAGGTCGGCGTAGCCGTCGCCGTCGAGGTCACCGGCGGCGATGCCCTCGCCGTAGTAGTCGTCGGCCTCCGCCGCACCCGGTATGCCCGGGGAGTTCTGGCTGACGACCTGCATGTGGCCGAGGTCGAGGCCCTTGGCCGAGCCGTACACGACGGCCACGTATCCGGCCCGGGCCTTCCCGTCGACCTTGCCGTACGGGGCGGCGACCGCCAGGTCCTGGTAGCCGTCGCCGTTGAAGTCGTCGTGGAGCTTCGAGGCGGCGGCCGGGGCGGCGTCGGCCGCCCCGGCGGCCTGCGCGGCCACGGGGGCGGTGACGGCGGCTGCGACGGCGATGGCCGCCGCGACTCCGATGCCTCGGCCGGTCCTGCGCTTGCTCGTGGACTGGGGCACGTACGTCAACTCCGTTGATCGCATGGGCAGTTGCTATGCGGCAAGGAACAAGATCCTCATCCGCTCTGCCCTGTACGACACCCCGGAGAACGACTTGGTTGCATCAAAGTCGGTCGCGAATTTGCGCTTTGTTAACTCAGAAGGGCTCGAAGTCGTCGAACTCCTGCTGCGCCTCGTCCCTCTCGGCCTGCCGGTCCCTACGGCGCTGCGCGGCCGGGCGCTCCCCCTCGAACCGGTGGTCCTCACCCCGTCGGCCCAGCATCTCCGCCCCGGCCGTCAGGGACGGCTCCCAGTCGAAGACGACCGCGTTGTCCTCGGGTCCGATGGCGACGCCGTCGCCGCCCCGGGCACCCGCCTTCACCAGCGACTCCTCGACACCGAGCCGGTTGAGCCGGTCCGCCAGGTACCCGACCGCCTCGTCGTTGTTGAAGTCGGTCTGCCGCACCCAGCGCTCGGGCTTCTCGCCGCGCACCCGGAACAGGCCGTCGGCCTCGCGGGTCACGGTGAAGCCCGTGTCGTCCACGGCCTTGGGCCGGATCACGATCCGGGTGGCCTCTTCCTTCGGCTTCGCCGCCCGGGACTTGGCCACGAGCTCCGCGAGTGCGAAGGACAGCTCCTTCAGCCCCAGATGCGCCACGGCCGACACCTCGAACACGCGGTACCCGCGCGCCTCCAGGTCGGGCCGCACCATTTCGGCCAGGTCCTTGCCGTCCGGTACGTCCGTCTTGTTCAGGACGACGATCCGCGGGCGGTTGTCCAGCCCGCCGTACTGCCGCAGCTCCTCCTCGATGATGTCGAGATCGGAGGCCGGGTCGCGGTCCGACTCCAGCGTGGCGGTGTCCAGGACGTGCACGAGCACGCTGCACCGCTCCACATGCCGCAGGAACTCCAGGCCCAGGCCCTTGCCCTGGCTGGCCCCGGGGATCAGACCGGGCACGTCGGCGATCGTGTACACGGTCGAACCGGCCGTGACGACACCGAGGTTCGGCACGAGCGTGGTGAAGGGGTAGTCGGCGATCTTCGGCCGGGCCGCGCTCAGCACCGAGATCAGGGACGACTTGCCGGCACTCGGATATCCCACGAGCGCCACGTCGGCGACGGTCTTCAGCTCCAGGACGACGTCCTGGAGGTCCCCCGGCTCGCCGAGCAGCGCGAAGCCGGGCGCCTTGCGCCGCGCGGAGGCCAGCGCCGCGTTGCCGAGCCCGCCCCGGCCGCCCTGCGCGGCGACGAAGGACGTGCCGTGCCCGACCAGGTCGGCGAGGACGTTGCCCGCCTTGTCCAGCACCACCGTGCCGTCCGGCACCGCGAGCACCAGGTCCTGCCCGTCCTTGCCGGAGCGGTTGCCGCCCTCGCCGGGCTTGCCGTTGGTGGCCTTGCGGTGCGGGGAGTGGTGGTAGTCGAGAAGCGTGGTGATCGACTGGTCGACGGTGAGGATCACGTCGCCGCCGCGACCGCCGTTGCCGCCGTCCGGCCCGCCCAGGGGCTTGAACTTCTCACGGTGGACGGAGGCACAGCCGTGGCCTCCGTTACCCGCGGCGACATGCAGCTCGACGCGGTCCACGAAGGTGGTCATGGTGTGTGCCTCCAGTTGCGTACGTATGTGTACGAGGTTGTACGGGGTTGTTCTCTGCCCAACACGCGAAAGGCGGACCCGCTTCCCGTGAGGGAAGTGAGGTCCGCCTCGCGAAAGCTTCCGGTCAGGCGACCGGAACGATGTTCACGACCTTGCGGCCACGGTGGGTGCCGAACTGCACCGAACCGGCGGCCAGGGCGAACAGCGTGTCGTCGCCGCCACGGCCGACGCCGGAGCCCGGGTGGAAGTGGGTGCCACGCTGACGGACCAGGATCTCACCAGCGTTGACGACCTGACCGCCGAAGCGCTTCACGCCGAGCCGCTGGGCATTGGAGTCGCGACCGTTCCGAGTGGACGATGCGCCCTTCTTGTGTGCCATTTCTCCTCAGTCCCTTACTTCGCAGCCGCGGGGATCTCAGTGACCTTGATCGCCGTGTACTGCTGGCGGTGGCCCTGGCGACGGCGGTAACCGGTCTTGTTCTTGTAGCGCAGAATGTCGATCTTCTGGCCCTTGTGGTGGTCCACGATCTCAGCCTGGACCTTGATGCCGGCCAGCACCCACGGGTCGCTGGTCACGGAGTCGCCGTCGACCACGAGCAGGGTCGAGAGCTCGACCGTGTCGCCAACCTTGGCGGTGGAAATCTTGTCAACCTCAACGATGTCGCCGACAGCAACCTTGTGCTGGCGACCACCGCTGCGCACGATGGCGTACACGCGGAACTCTCTCTCGCTCGGGAAACGGCACCCCCGCAGGCCAGCCGCCCGACTCAGCGAGCAGCCTCTCCTGGGCGCCCGGCGCCCGGAGGGTGAGGTTTACGGGGATGTGACGTGTCAGTCGACACGCCGACGGTCAAGGTTACGGGGCCCCGGCCGAGGGGGTCAAACCGAGGCCGGTCCGCCGCCTGTGCGACCGGTCACGCCGGTCGCACAGGGGCGGGATGTCAGCCCTCGTCGGTGGAGGCGGAGACGGAGGCCGCGGAGGACACCGTCTGCTCCGCCGCCACGGTCTTCTTCGACGCGGTCTTCTTCGCGGCGGTCTTGGTGGTCGCCGCCTTCTTGGCCGTCGTCTTCTTCGCCGCGGTCTTCTTCGCCGCGGTCTTCTTGGTGGCGGCCTTCTTCGCGGTGGCCTTCTTGGCCGTCTTGCGGGCCGTCTTCTTGGCCGGAGCCGCCTCCTCAGCGGCCGGGGCCTCCTGAGACGCCTCCTCCGCGGCCGACGACACGACCACGACGGCCGCCTCCTCGGACGCGGTGGACGCGGTGGGCTTGCGCACGGCACGGCGCCGCGGACGGGCCGGGGCGGCACTCTCGGCGGGCGCCTCGACGGCCTGCTCGGGCTGTTCGGCCTGCTCGGGCGCCTCCGCGGCCTCGGACGCGGCGGGCGCGGTCTCGGAGACCGTCACCACGGTCGCCTCCGCCCCCGCCGGAGAACCGGCGGGCGCCGACACCTTGCGCGTCGCCCGCCGACGGCCACGGCCCTTGGGCGCGGCCTCCTCGGCGGCCGGGGCCTCGACCACCGGGTCCTCGACGGCCATCGGCTCGGCCTGTGCCTCGGCGGCCGGCTCCGGCTGCACCGGACGGGCGACCTCCTCGGCGGCGGTCACGTCCTGAGCCGTCGGCACCTCGGGCTCGGCCTGCTCGGCCCTGCCCCTGCCCTTCCCGGCCTTCGGCTCGGCCGTCTCACCGCGCGGCGAACCCGCCGGAGCGGATGCCCGCCGGCTCGCCCGGCGCCGCGTACGCCCACGCGAGGCCGCGGCCTCGGCCTCGGCGGCGCTGCTGTACAGCTCCTCGTCGGGCTCGAAGGACGGCTCGGGCAGGGCGATCGGCTCGGCGATCTCGGCACCGACCTCCGCCTCGGTCTCCGCCTCCTCCTCCGCGGTCTCGACGGCGGCCGCCTCGTGGACGTGCGGCTGCTCGGCGGCACCGGCACGCGCGCGCTTCTTGCGCTTGCCGCCGCCTCCGCCACCGGCGCCGGTCGGCTGCTCCATGTGCACGATGACACCGCGGCCGTTGCAGTGGACGCAGGTCTCGGAGAAGGACTCCAGCAGCCCCTGCCCGACCCGCTTGCGGGTCATCTGCACGAGCCCCAGCGAGGTCACCTCGGCGACCTGGTGCTTCGTACGGTCCCGGCCCAGGCACTCCAGCAGGCGCCGCAGCACCAGGTCCCGGTTGGACTCCAGCACCATGTCGATGAAGTCGATGACGATGATGCCGCCGAGGTCGCGCAGCCGCAGCTGGCGCACGATCTCCTCGGCCGCCTCCAGGTTGTTCCTGGTGACGGTCTCCTCGAGGTTGCCGCCCTGACCGGTGAACTTGCCGGTGTTGACGTCGACCACGACCATCGCCTCGGTCCGGTCGATCACCAGCGAGCCGCCGCTGGGCAGCCAGACCTTGCGGTCCAGGGCCTTGGCGAGCTGCTCGTCGATGCGGTACGTGGCGAAGACGTCGACCTCGGAGGTCCACTTCGACAGCCGCTCGGCCAGGTCGGGGGCGACGTGCGAGACGTACCCGTGGATGGTCGACCAGGCCTCGTCACCGCTGACGACGACCTTGGAGAAGTCCTCGTTGAAGATGTCGCGCACGACCCGGACCGTCATGTCCGGCTCGCCGTACAGCAGCGTCGGCGCGTTGCCGCTCTTCGCCTTCTTCTGGATGTCCTCCCACTGCTGCTGCAGCCGCTCGACGTCCCGGCGCAGCTCGTCCTCGCTCGCGCCCTCGGCGGCGGTGCGCACGATGACGCCCGCGTCCTCGGGGACGATCTTCTTGAGGATGGTCTTCAGCCGGGCCCGCTCGGTGTCGGGCAGCTTGCGGCTGATGCCGGTCATGGAGCCCTCGGGGACGTACACGAGGTAGCGGCCCGGCAGGGAGACCTGGCTGGTCAGACGGGCGCCCTTGTGCCCGATGGGGTCCTTCGTCACCTGGACGAGCACGGACTGCCCGGACTTCAGGGCGGACTCGATGCGCCGCGGCCCGTTGGCCATGCCCAGCGCCTCGAAGTTGACCTCACCGGCGTACAGCACCGCGTTGCGGCCCTTGCCGATGTCGATGAAGGCGGCCTCCATGGACGGCAGCACGTTCTGGACCTTGCCCAGGTACACGTTGCCGACGTACGAGGTCGACTGCTCCTTGTTGACGTAGTGCTCGACGAGCACGTTGTCCTCGAGGACGCCGATCTGCGTGCGGTCGCCGTGCTGGCGGACGACCATCACGCGCTCGACGGCCTCGCGCCGGGCCAGGAACTCTGCCTCGGTGATGATCGGGACGCGCCGGCGGCCCTGCTCGCGGCCTTCGCGGCGGCGCTGCTTCTTGGCCTCCAGACGGGTCGAGCCCTTGATGGACTGCACCTCGTCGGACGGCTCGGCCTTCGGCCGGGGCTCGCGGACCTTGACGACCGTGCGCTCCGGGTCGTCCTCGGAGGTCTCGGACTCGGTGCCGCTGTCACCGGCGCGGCGACGGCGGCGACGGCGCCGGCGGCTGCTGCTGGAGCCGCCCCCGCCGGACGACTCGTCACGGTCGGCGGCCTCGTCGGAGTCCTCGTCCTCCTCGGCCGTGTCCTCGGCGTCCTGGGCCGCGCCCTGCTCGGACTCGTCGTCCGTGGTCTCGTCGGAGTCGGCGGAGTCGCCACGCCGACGGCGGCGACCGCCCCGGCGACGGCGGCGGCGCGAGCCGCTCCCCTCGGACTCCTCCTGCTCATCGCCGTCGGCGGAGTCCTCGGCGTCCTCCGGCTCCTCGTCGGCGCTCGGAGCGGCGGCGGCCTCGGCGGCCGGGGCCTCGGACTCGTCGCCGGCACCGCGGCGGCGACGCCGGCGGCGCGACCCGCCGGACTGCTCCTCGCGGGGAGCCTCGGCGGACGCCGGCTCCTCGGTCTCCTCGGGCTCCTCGGCCACGGCCGCCTCGGCGGCGGCAGCGGCGGCGGCCCGCTCCGGCGTCTGGAACTGGGGCTCGGTGAACACGGGCGCCTGGAACACGGCGACGGCCGGACGCGCGGGGCGCAGGGCCGACTCGCTGTCGCCGGCAGCGGTGTCGGTGGCCGCGGCGGCGGACTTCGAGGACTTCGACGACCTCGGGGACCGGGCGGGCTCGGCGAAACCGCCGGCGGCCTTGCGGGCGACCCGGCGACGACGCCGCGGAGCGGCATCCTAGGCGGCCTCGGCGGGTTCCGCGGCAGGGGCGGCCTCGGCGGGGGCCTCGGGCGCGGGCGCGGCCTCGGAGGCGGGGGCCTCGGAGACACGGGCGGGCTCGGCGGCGGG
>NZ_JBSHKH010000172.1:0-14822 GCF_053643595.1 Streptomyces sp. NPDC055506
CACTCTCGGCTTCGCTCGAGCGGGGGGGGACCCCCACCGCCCACCCGTGCCGCCCTAGCGGCACGCATGCCCGCAGCCAGGTAAACGAACGGGCGGGCAGGTGCTGGTGCGCCTGCCCGCCCGTTCTGTGTTGCTTCAGTCCTTGATTTCGCAGATCGCCGCGCCGGACGTGACCGAGGCGCCGATTTCCGCGCTGAGGCCCTTGATCGTGCCCGACCTGTGGGCGTTCAGGGGCTGTTCCATCTTCATCGCCTCGAGGACGACGACCAGGTCGCCCTCCTTGACCTCCTGGCCCTCCTCGACGGCCACCTTGACGATGGTGCCCTGCATGGGGGAGGCGAGGGTGTCGCCGGAGGCGACGGGGCCCGACTTCTTCGCCGCGCGGCGCTTGGGCTTGGCGCCCGCCGCCAGGCCCGTGCGGGCCAGGGACATGCCGAGCGAGGCCGGGAGGGAGACCTCCAGGCGCTTGCCGCCGACCTCGACGACGACCGTCTCGCGGTCCAGCTCCTCCTCCGCCTCCGTGGCGTCGGCCGGCGCGGCGAAGGGCTTGATCTCGTTGACGAACTCCGTCTCGATCCAGCGGGTGTGGACCGTGAACGGGTCGGACGAGCCGGTGAGCTCGGGGGCGAACGCCGGGTCCTTCACCACCGCGCGGTGGAACGGGATCGCCGTGGCCATGCCCTCGACCTGGAACTCCTCCAGCGCGCGGGAAGCCCGCTCCAGGGCCTCCTTGCGCGTGCGGCCGGTGACGATCAGCTTGGCCAGCAGGGAGTCCCACGCCGGGCCGATGACCGAGCCGGACTCCACGCCCGCGTCCAGGCGGACGCCCGGGCCGGCCGGCGGGTCGAACTTCGTGACCGTGCCGGGGGCCGGGAGGAAGTTGCGGCCCGGGTCCTCGCCGTTGATGCGGAACTCGAAGGAGTGGCCGCGCAGCACCGGGTCGTCGTAGCCGAGCACCTCGCCGTCGGCGATGCGGAACATCTCGCGGACGAGGTCGATGCCCGCGACCTCCTCGGTGACCGGGTGCTCCACCTGGAGGCGGGTGTTGACCTCGAGGAAGGAGATCGTGCCGTCGAGGCCGACGAGGAACTCGACCGTGCCGGCGCCGACGTAGCCGGCCTCCTTCAGGATCGCCTTGGAGGCCGAGTACAGCTCCTCCACCTGCGCGTCGGACAGGAAGGGGGCGGGAGCCTCCTCCACCAGCTTCTGGTGCCGGCGCTGGAGGGAGCAGTCACGGGTGGAGACCACGACGACGTTGCCGTGCTGGTCGGCCAGGCACTGGGTCTCCACGTGCCGCGGCTTGTCCAGGTAGCGCTCGACGAAGCACTCGCCGCGCCCGAACGCGGCGACCGCCTCGCGCACCGCCGAGTCGTAGAGCTCCGGCACCTCTTCGAGCGTGCGCGCGACCTTCAGGCCTCGGCCGCCGCCGCCGAAGGCCGCCTTGATGGCGATCGGCAGACCGTGCTGCTCGGCGAAGGCGACAACCTCGTCGGCGCCGGAGACCGGGTCGGGCGTGCCCGCCACCAGCGGGGCGCCCGCGCGCTGCGCGATGTGCCGGGCGGCGACCTTGTCACCGAGGTCGCGGATCGCCTGCGGGGGCGGCCCGATCCAGATCAGGTCCGCGTCCAGGACCGCCTGGGCGAAGTCCGCGTTCTCGGAGAGAAAGCCGTAGCCCGGGTGGATGGCGTCCGCGCCCGACTCCCGCGCGGCCTTCAGCACTTTCTCGATGTCGAGGTAGCTGGTGCCCGGGGTGTCACCGCCCAGGGCGAACGCCTCATCCGCGGCGCGGACATGCAGAGCGTCCCGATCCGGGTCGGCGTAGACGGCCACGCTCGCGATGCCGGCATCCCGGCAGGCCCGGGCCACACGGACAGCGATTTCGCCACGGTTGGCGATGAGCACCTTGCGCACGATGAGGCTCCCTCCTTGAAACAAGCCGAGTTTAGGGACTGCCGACACGGCACTTCGACCCGTCCCCAGTGGTGAGCTTGCCCACACGGAGCGTGATGCGAGGCTCGCTCGACCCGCGAAATCCCTTGTCGCACCGCGGTACGCAGCACTCCTGCGGGAAACCCTAGCCGTCTCCTGTGGTCAAGGTCTCTGTCATCACGTGCTGCGGGCCACTCCGTTTCTTTGTGGAGTCCCTACGAATGGCCCAATGATTCTTTGCCCGCCGCTGAACCCTTGTCCCAGGGTTTACCTGTCAGTAGCGTTCGCGATGTCTCGAACGTACTAGGGGTAAGAGGGTGGGCCCGGTGGTGCGCAGGCCGGTGGCATGGGTCGTGGCGGTGGTGCTCTTCGGTGAGGCGTTCGGCATCGCCGCGCTGAACTGGTTCCTCGGGGTCGTCGTCGACCGGCAGGACATGTCCCTGGCCGGGCTCGATCCGCACATGATGTCGGTGTCGTCGAAGATCGGCGGGATCGCCTTCGGCCTCTACTTCGCGCTGTGCGGCCTGGTCGCCCTGCTCGTGGCGCTGCGGGACCGCCCCCCGGCGGGCCTCGGGCGGGTGCTGCTGATCAGCGCGGCGGTCGTGCACGGGCTGCTGGGCGCCTTCACGTGGGGAATCGTCGGCTGGCCCGCGTTCCTTTTCATGATGCTGGTGCTCGGCCTGATCGTCCTGCTGCTGATGACGTACGACCGACCGGCCGAGCCGGTCATCGCTCCGCCGGCGCCCACAACTCCGTGATGCCGACGCCCAGGTCTGCGAGGAGCCGCCGGACCAGGGGCAGGCTGATGCCGATCACGTTGCCGTGGTCGCCGTCGATGCCGTTGATGAACGGGGCCGAGCGGCCGTCCAGGGTGAAGGCCCCGGCGACGTAGAGGGGTTCGCCCGAGGTGACGTAGGCGGCGATCTCCTCGTCCGTCGGGTCGCCGAAGTGGACGACCGTGGACGCGGTGGCGGAGACATAGCGGCCGGTGAGCGTGTCGTAGACGCAGTGGCCGGTCTGGAGGGTGCCGGCGCGGCCGCGCATCGACTTCCAGCGGGCCGTGGCCTCCTCGGCGTCCGCGGGCTTGCCGAGGGCCTGGCCGTCCAGGTCGAGCACCGAGTCGCAGCCGATCACGAGCGCGCCCTTGGTCTCCGGACGGGCCGCCACGACGGAGGCCTTCGCCTCGGCGAGGGCGAGCGCCAGCTCGGCGGGGGTGGGAGCGGTGACGGCGTCCTCGTCGACGCCGCTCACGATCACCTCGGGGGTGAGTCCGGCCTGGCGGAGCAGTCCGAGCCGGGCGGGGGACTGGGAGGCGAGGACGAGTCGCCTGCGGGGCTGAGCGGTCATGCAGTCAGGTTAGTCACTTGGGCGAGGCCGGCTCACCTGATGCCGATCACCAGCATGCCCACGAACATGGCCAGTGCCACGAGAACGCCCAGCCGCCGGAGCATGTCCTGCATGTCGCGGAGCTCTTTCGGCGGTTCGTTCTCGGGGTCGGACCACAGCATGAGTCCAGCGTGCGGCTCGGCAGGGCGGGGGCGCCTGAGTAGGGATACTCAAATCGGCGCCCCGCCTTGTCGAGCGATCAGGACGGCCAGTAGGTCCTGCCCCAGGCCGCCGGCCCCGGCTGGGGCAGGCGGTGGGATGCGATGCGGGACGGGTCGGACCAGGAGTCGCGGGGGACCGGTGCGCCGGGCGGGGTCTCTGTCGCCGCCGCGGCGCGGGCCCTGACCACCGCCAGTGCGGCGGCCAGCTCCTCCGGGGTCGGATTGCCCCGTACGACCTTGATCGTCATGTGGGTCTCCTGGGCTCGCTGCGGGCTAGAGGGGGATGTTGCCGTGCTTCTTCGGAGGCAGGGATTCCCGCTTCGTGCGCAGTTGACGCAGACCCCGTACGACATGGCAGCGGGTGTCGGACGGCATGATCACCGCGTCGACGTAGCCACGCTCGGCCGCGACGTAGGGGTTGAGCAGGGCGTCCTCGTACTCCTGGATCAGCCGGGCCCGCACCGCCTCGAGGTCCTCACCGTTCGCCTCCGCCTCGGCGATGGTGCGGCGGTGCAGGATGTTGACCGCGCCCTGGGCGCCCATGACGGCGATCTGGGCGGTGGGCCAGGCGAGGTTGAGGTCGGCGCCCAGGTGCTTGGAGCCCATGACGTCGTAGGCGCCGCCGAAGGCCTTGCGGGTGATGATCGTGATCAGCGGGACCGTCGCCTCGGCGTAGGCGTAGATCAGCTTGGCGCCGCGGCGGATGATGCCGTCGTGCTCCTGGTCGACGCCGGGCAGGAAGCCGGGGACGTCCACGAAGGTGATGACCGGGACGTTGAAGGCGTCGCAGGTGCGCACGAAGCGGGCCGCCTTCTCCGAGGCGGTGATGTCGAGGCAGCCGGCGAACTGCATCGGCTGGTTGGCGACGATGCCGACGGGGTGGCCCTCGACCCGGCCGAAGCCGGTGACGATGTTCGGCGCGTACAACGGCTGCGTCTCGAAGAACTCGGCGTCGTCCAGGACGTGCTCGATCACCGCGTGCATGTCGTACGGCTGATTCGCGCTGTCCGGGACGATGGCGTCCAGCTCGCGGTCCTCGTCGGTGATGTCGAGGTCGGCCTCCTCGGCGAAGACCGGCGGTTCGGAGAGGTTGTTGGACGGCAGGTACGACAGCAACTGCTTGACGTACTCGATGGCGTCCTTCTCGTCCCCGGCCATGTGGTGGGCCACGCCCGAGGTCGCGTTGTGGGTGCGGGCTCCGCCGAGCTCCTCGAAGCCGACGTCCTCGCCGGTGACGGTCTTGATGACGTCGGGCCCGGTGATGAACATGTGCGAGGTCTGGTCGACCATGACCGTGAAGTCGGTGATGGCCGGGGAGTAGACGGCGCCGCCGGCGCAGGGGCCCACGACCAGGCTGATCTGCGGGATCACGCCCGAGGCGTGGGTGTTGCGGCGGAAGATCTCGCCGTAGGCGCCGAGCGAGGCGACGCCCTCCTGGATCCTGGCCCCGCCGGAGTCATTGATGCCGATGACCGGGCAGCCGGTCTTCAGGGCGAAGTCCATGACCTTGACGATCTTCTGGCCGTAGACCTCGCCGAGCGCCCCGCCGAAGACCGTGAAGTCCTGCGAGAAGACGGCGACGGGGCGGCCGTCGACGGTGCCGTACCCGGTGACGACGCCGTCGCCGTACGGGCGGTTCTTGTCCAGTCCGAAATTGGTGGACCGGTGCCGGGCGAACTCGTCCAGCTCGACGAAGGAGGCTTCGTCCAGGAGGAGTTCGATCCGCTCACGGGCCGTCAGCTTGCCCTTGGCGTGCTGCTTCTCGACGGCGCGTGCGGAGCCGGCGTGCGTCGCTTCCTCGATACGGCGCTGGAGATCCGCGAGCTTGCCCGCGGTCGTGTGAATGTCAGGCTGCTGCAGCTCTTCCGGCTCGGACATCGGGATGCGGCTCCCTGCCTGCTCAAAAGGGGGGACGGTTACTCATCCGTAGAGTAGTGCGGTGCCCTCGGGTCGGCAGTGCGGCGTTTACCACACCTAGGGTGGCTTGCATGACGCCGCGAGATGCAGCAGAGCCGAGTGAGCCGAACGGTAGCCGTTGGTCGGACCTGGACCGCCCGCCCCTCAATGTCACCGCCCTCCGCCGGGGGCTGGTGCGGGAGGGAGGGCTGTGGTCGGAGGTGGACGTGGTGCAGCGCACCGGCTCCACCAACTCCGACCTCGTGGCCCGGGCGGACAAGGGGGAGGCCGCCGAGGGCGCGGTGCTCGTCGCCGAGGAGCAGACGGCCGGGCGAGGCCGCCTGGACCGGCAGTGGACGGCGCCGCCGCGGTCGGGCCTGTTCTTCTCCGTGCTGCTCACGCCGGGCGAGGTGCCGGTGGGGCGGTGGGGGTGGCTGCCGCTGCTGACGGGTGTGGCGGTGGCGACGGGGCTGTCGCGGGCTGCGGGTGTCGACACGGCCCTGAAGTGGCCGAACGACGTGCTGGTCACGGTGCGGGGCGAGGAACGCAAGGCCGGGGGGATCCTCGCCGAGCAGGCCGGTGACCACGGGGTCGTGATCGGGGTCGGCATCAATGTCTCGCTGAAGGAGAACGAGCTGCCGGTGCCTACGGCGGGGTCGGTGGGGCTGGCCGGGGCGGTGAGTACGGATCGGGATCCGCTGCTGCGGGGGGTGCTCCGTTCTCTGGAGGAGTGGTACGGGAAGTGGCGTGCGGCGGGGGGTGACCCGGAGGTGAGCGGGTTGCAGAAGGCGTACGCGGCGTCCTGCGCGACGCTCGGACGGACCGTGCGGGCGGAGTTGCCGGGGGATCGGGGCGTCGTGGGGGAGGCGGTGGCTGTGGACGGGGACGGGCGGTTGGTGCTGGCGACGGAGGATGGCGTGCAGGAGCCTGTGGGGGCGGGGGACATCGTGCATCTGAGGCCGGTTTGAGCTGAGGCCGGGTGGGTGCGCAGCTCGGCGCGACGAGGTGCCGCCGCGCCCACCCGTGCCGCCCTTAGCGGCACGCATGCCCGCAGCTGAGTGCCTGACGGAGTGAGCTGGCGCACACCTGCCGTAGAGTTGAGGCCGGTCGATACATGACCGTGACAGATCGGAAGGGCAGCACGCGTGACCGTCGAAGACCCGGACTCCGGCACGGACGCGCAGGGCGCCGACCCCGGCGAGGACCCGCTCGCCCTGCGCCTCGAAGGGCTCATTCTGGGGGCCGAGCGCCGGTACACCCCGTTTCAGGCGGCCCGTAGCGCCGGTGTCTCCATGGAACTGGCCTCCCGCTTCTGGCGGGCGATGGGCTTCGCGGACATCGGGCAGGCCAAGGCCCTCACCGAGGCGGACGTACTCGCGCTGCGGCGTCTCGCCGGTCTCGTCGAGGCCGGGCTGCTGAGCGAGGCGATGGCCGTACAGGTGGCCCGGTCCACCGGGCAGACCACCGCACGGCTCGCCGAGTGGCAGATCGACTCGTTCCTGGAGGGGCTGACCGAGCCGCCCGAGCCGGGCATGACCCGTACCGAGGTGACGTATCCGATCGTCGAGCTGCTCCTGCCCGAGCTGGAGGAGTTCCTCGTCTACGTCTGGCGGCGTCAGCTCGCCGCCTCGGCCGGTCGGGTCGTGCAGGCCGCCGACGACGAGGAGATGGTCGACCGGCGGCTCGCCGTGGGCTTCGCGGACCTGGTCGGTTTCACCCGGCTGACCCGCCGGATGGAGGAGGAGGAGCTCGGCGAGCTGGTCGAGGCCTTCGAGACCACGGCCGCCGACCTGGTGGCCGCCAACGGTGGGCGGCTGATCAAGACCCTCGGCGACGAGGTGCTGTACGCCGCCGACGACGCGGGCGTCGCCGCCGAGATCGCCCTGCGGCTGATCGAGACCATGGCGCACGACGAGACGATGCCGGAGCTGCGTGTCGGCATGGCGTTCGGCACCGTGACCACCCGTATGGGCGATGTCTTCGGTACGACCGTGAACCTGGCCTCCCGGCTCACCTCGATAGCTCCGAAGGACGCCGTCCTCGTCGACACCGCCTTCGCCGAGGAGCTGATCCGCACGCAGGACGCCCCGTCCTCCGAGGCGGAGGCGGCCGAGGAGGCCGCGGCGGCCGAGAAGGAGGGCGAGGAGCCTCCGGCGTACCGGTTCGCGTTGCAGCCGATGTGGCAGCGGCCCGTGCGTGGGCTGGGCGTCGTGGAGCCGTGGCTGCTCACGCGGCGGGACCTGGGCTGACAGGGGCGGTCAGCCGCGGCGTCCCGGCGTGTCCACGCACACGCCGATGACCGGCACGCACAGCCCCGGGTCGTCCGGGTTCTTCGGCTGCTCGGGTTTCTTCGGCTGCTTGGGCTCGGGCGCCGGGGCGGGCGTGGTCCGGCTCGGCGGAGCGGGCTCAGCCGGGGCCGGGCTTGGGGCGTCGCCCTGTGTGGCCGGTGCCGGGGTGTTCGGCGTGTCGGGGATGGTCGTGGGCCGGTCAGCGGCGGTCGTGGCGGCCCCTCGGGTGCCGGTAGCGGCGGGCGGGGCCGGTCGTGCGTCCCTGGTCGCCGTGGACGGGGTCAGGCCGCCCAGGGCCGCGGGTGACGAGGGGCTGGCCTCGGGGGCGGCGGCCGGGAAGGACGCGGCGGTGTCGGCGGTCCGGCCCGTGTCCGTGCCGGTGGTGACCGGGTCCGGGCGGGGTTCGGCCTCGATGGTGCCGACGCTGTCGGGGCTCGGGCCGGGGGCCAGACGTACGAGGCTCAGGGCGCCGGCGGCCAGGGCGAGGCCGCCGGCGGCGAGCAGGGCCTTGTGGGAGCGGGGCTTGCGGTGGCGGCCCCGGACCCGGGGGGCGAAGGGGTCGGTCTCCGTCGGGGGCGGCTCGGCGGGTGCGACCGGCTCCGTTCGGCGGGGTGCCGTGGCAGTCCCGGTGTCCCGCTGTGGCCTGGTCGGTGTGTTCGCCCTCATCACGGTTCCTCCCCGATGCGCACGCGCCCCCTGTGCGCCGTTGGCGGACGCACGCTATGCGCTCCCATGGGCGGTCGGGCCGGAATTGAGGTGATGTCACTCGAACGGGTGGGCGGGTGAGCGCGGGAACCGGTCGCGTCCGCTCTTTCGTGCGGGGGGTGCGGCTGCGATGATCGGGGCGGTGAGGTTGTTAACCCGCGTTAACCGGAGGGTGTCATGAACGAGGAACGGTTCGGGGAGTTCGTGCTGGTGCGGCGGCATGAGCAGGGACATGTCGCGGAGCTCGTCCTCGACCGGCCCAAGGCCATGAACGCCGTGTCGACCGGGATGGCGCGGTCCGTCGCCGGGGCGTGTGCGGCGCTGGGGGAGGACCGGGACGTACGGGTGGTCGTGCTGACCTCGACTCATGAGCGGGCGTTCTGCGTGGGGGCCGACCTGAAGGAGCGGAACTCGTTCAGCGACGCGGATCTGGTGCGGCAGCGGCCGGTGACGCGTGGGGCGTACACCGGGGTGCTGGAGGTGCCGGTGCCGACGGTGGCGGCGGTGCACGGGTTCGCGCTGGGGGGCGGGTTCGAGCTGGCGCTCGCGTGTGACGTGATCGTGGCGGACCGTACGGCGGTGGTGGGGCTGCCGGAGGTGTCGGTGGGGGTGATTCCCGGGGGTGGGGGCACGCAGCTGCTGCCGCGTCGGGTGGGGGCGGCTCGGGCGGCGGAGCTGATCTTCTCGGCGCGGCGGGTGGAGGCCGTGGAGGCGGGCGAGTTGGGGTTGGTCGATCAGGTGGTGGAGGAGGGGCGGGACCGGGAGGTGGCGCTGGAGCTGGCCACTCGGATCGCGGGGAATTCGCCGGTGGGGTTGCGGGCGGCGAAGCGGGCGTTGCGGTTGGGGCAGGGGTTGGACTTGCGGGCGGGGCTCGAGGTGGAGGACGCGGCTTGGAGGGCGGTGGCGTTTTCGGGGGATCGGGCGGAGGGTGTGGCGGCGTTCAACGAGAAGCGGAAGCCGGAGTGGCCCGGGGAGTGAGCTGGGGTTTGTTGGCCGGTACTCGGCGTTGGTGCTGGGGGCGGGTGGGTGCGCAGCTCGGCGCGACGAGGTGCCTCCCCCACTCTCGGCTTCGCTCGAGCGGGGGGACCCCCACCGCCCACCCGTGCCGCCCTGGGGGCACCTCCCAGGCCCTTAAGGCACTGGGGGAGGCACGCATGCCCGCAGCTTGGTCGTCCCCGTTCGCGTCGTCCACAGAACGGATTGGCTGAAAAGTCCCTAGCCTGGAGTGATGGGTGAGGACAGACGGCTGGTGGCCGTCGTCGCATTGGCTCAGGGGATGGCGGCCGCGCACGGGCCGCGTGAGGCGTGGCGTGCGGCGGCTGCCGGGGCGTGCCGGGCGCTGGGCGGGAGTTTCGCCGCGCTGTCGGTGTGGGAGCGGGAGCTCGGGCGGCTGAAAGTCCTCGTGAACGTGGGTGCGCTGGCCGACGGGGAGGAGGAGTTCCCGGACGACGAGGCCTATCCGGTGCACCAGTTCGCGGAGATCACCGAGTTCCTGCACGAGCAGTGGGCGGCGGGGGGCGGGGAGCCCGACGCGTGGGTGGAGACCGCCGAGGGGCCCGCCGCCGGGCGGCGTCCCGGCTACTGCCATCAGCGTGTCGCCGCCCTGCGCCGACGGGGCCGGGGCTGCTGCGTGGTCGCGCCGATCGTGCTGCACGGGCGGGCCTGGGGCGAGCTGTATGTCGCCCGCCCGGCCGGTGAGGCCGTCTTCGAGCGGGCCGACGCCGACTTCGCCACCGTCCTGGCCTCCGTCGTGGCCGCCGGCATCGCCCAGACCGAGCGCCTTGAGGAGGCCCGGCGGCTCGCGTTCACCGACGCGCTGACAGGACTCGCCAACCGTCGTGCCGTGGACGTACGCCTGGAGCAGGCGATCGAGCGGCACCGCAGGGACGGCGCGGTCGTCAGCCTCGTCGTCTGCGATCTGAACGGGCTCAAGCGGGTCAACGACACCCATGGGCATGCCGTCGGCGACCGGCTCCTGGAGCGTTTCGGCTCGGTGCTGTCGCTGTGCGGGGCCATGCTGCCGGGGGCGCTCGCGGCGCGGCTCGGCGGGGACGAGTTCTGTCTGCTGGCGGTCGGGCCGCCCGCCGACCAGGTCGTGAAGGCGGCCGGCGAACTGTGCCGCCGGGCGTCCGAGTTGGAGCTCGGGGACGGTGTGGCCTGCGGGGTCGCCTCGACCGAGGATCCGATCGGGCCCGTACGCTCCGCGCGGCGGCTGTTCCGGCTCGCGGACGCCGCCCAGTACCGGGCCAAGGCCGAGCGGGCCGCCCGGCCGGTGGTCGCGGGCCGGGCCGGGCCGGATGATCCCGTCATGCGGCTGGCGGACGAGCCGTCCAAGGGGGCCGACGGGGAGCGCCGGCGGTTCCGCGGGCGGCATGCGCCGTAGGGCAGCGGTCGTGTGATGTATCGGTAAGGGGTGAACCCCGCCCCCAGTGGTGACATCATCGAATTCACTGCGTACGCTCCTGAATATGGATATGCACACTGTGGTGGTGGGGACGTCCGGCGTGACCGCGTCCGACGTGCTCGCCGTGGCGCGTGCCGGTGCCCGCGTCGAGCTCTCCGAGGAGGCGGTGGCCGCCCTCGCCGCGGCCCGCGAGATCGTGGACGCGCTGGCGGCCAAGCCGGACCCCGTGTACGGCGTGAGCACCGGCTTCGGGGCCCTGGCGACCCGGCACATCAGCCCGGAGCTGCGCGCACAGCTCCAGCGCAACATCGTCCGCTCGCACGCCGCTGGGATGGGGCCGAGGGTGGAGCGGGAGGTCGTGCGCGCCCTGATGTTCCTGCGGCTGAAGACCGTCTGCTCCGGGCGCACCGGCGTACGGCCCGAGGTGGCGCGGACGATGGCCGACCTCCTCAACGCCGGCATCACCCCGGTCGTGCACGAGTACGGCTCCCTCGGCTGCTCAGGCGACCTCGCACCGCTGTCCCACTGCGCGCTCGCGCTCATGGGCGAGGGCGACGCCGAGGGCCCCGACGGTGCCGTACGCCCGGCCGCCGAACTCCTCGCCGCGCACGGCATCCAGCCGGTCGAACTGCGCGAGAAGGAAGGCCTCGCCCTCCTCAACGGCACCGACGGCATGCTCGGCATGCTGGTCATGGCCCTGGCCGACCTGGACACGCTCTACCGGTCCGCCGACATCACGGCCGCCCTGTCGATGGAGGCCCTGCTCGGCACCGACCGGGTCCTCGCGCCCGAACTGCACGCCATCCGGCCGCATCCGGGGCAGGCCGCCAGTGCCGCCAACATGCTGGCCGTGCTGAAGGGCTCGGGCCTGACCGGGCACCACCAGGACGACGCCCCGCGCGTCCAGGACGCCTACTCGGTGCGCTGCGCCCCGCAGGTCGCCGGGGCCGGGCGGGACACCATGGCCCACGCCCGGCTGGTCGCCGACCGCGAGCTGGCGTCGGCGGTCGACAACCCGGTGGTGCTGCCCGACGGACGGGTGGAGTCCAACGGCAACTTCCATGGGGCGCCGGTCGCCTACGTCCTGGACTTCCTCGCCATCGCCGCCGCCGACCTCGGCTCCATCGCCGAGCGGCGCACCGACCGGCTGCTCGACAAGAACCGCAGCCACGGCCTGCCGCCGTTCCTGGCCGACGACGCCGGTGTGGACTCGGGCCTGATGATCGCTCAGTACACGCAGGCCGCGCTGGTGAGCGAGCTGAAGCGGCTCGCCGTACCGGCGTCCGCCGACTCGATCCCGTCCTCCGCGATGCAGGAGGACCATGTCTCGATGGGCTGGTCGGCGGCGCGCAAGCTGCGCACGGCCGTCGACAACCTCACCCGGGTCCTCGCCGTCGAGCTGTACGCCGCCACGCGCGCCGTCGAGCTGCGCGAGGGGCTGACGCCGGCGCCCGCGACGCGGGCGGTCATCGACGCCGTACGGGAAGCGGGAGTTCAGGGTCCCGGGCCGGACCGGTTCCTGGCGCCCGACCTGGCCGCCGCGGACGCCTTCGTGCGCGACGGGCGGCTGCTCGCCGCGGTGGAGACGGTCACCGGGCCGCTTCAGTAGTACGACCAGTACGACGAATGCGGCAGGGGCCTTGCCGGGCGGCAGGGCCCCTGGGTGGTCGCCCTTGCGCCAAGTGCGCTCAGAGACCGAGCCGTTCCCGGCGGACCGAATAGGCGACGAAGCCCGCGCCCAGCATGAGGAACATCGTGCCGCCGGCCACGTAGGGCGTGCTGTCGAAGCTGCCCGTGTCGGCGAGACGGGTGTCGGTGACGGAGTCGCCCGCGGTCGTGGCCGCGATCCGCGCCTGCTCTGTGACCTGCGGCGACGGGCTCGTCGAGACCGCGTCTCTCACCGGGGAGTCCGACGTCGCGTTGGCGGACGGGACGAACCACAGGGCGCCCAGCAGAGTCGCTGCGGCGGTGGTGGTCAGCAACGGGCGGCGAGCGGATGACACGGAATATCGATCCCCTTGTGGCACTGGCGAATTGGCCGTGTGGGGTGATGTTAGTAAAAGGCGCGGGTCACGGGAAAGTCACGGGAGATCCTGGACGTACGCTCCCGCCATGAGCACTCCTGAGACATCACGTTTTGTACGGGTTCGGGTGGAACTCGTTCTGGAGGTCGACGACGCGGACGCGGTCACCAAGTCCGCGCTGCGCCGGATCGCCGACGACGCCGAGTTGCCGGCGTCGGAACGGGTACACGCCGAGAACGCTGTGACGGAAGACACCGCTGAGGCCCTCGCGTACCTCGTGGACCCGTTCGACCTGGTCAGCCAGGTCCCGGGGGTCGAACTCCAGCAGGCCTCCTGGAGCAGCGAGCGGATCGAGTACGACCCCGATTCGCCGGACTGGGACTACGACGAGGATGATGATGAGGGCGAGTACGACCTGATCGACGATGAGGACAGTGACGAAGAGGACGGCGGAAGCCGGGCGCACGCGGCCGGCTGAGGCGGCTCGGGGAAAACCTGACCCCGGGTGGCAACCGCCGCCCGGGGTTTCGTCGTCTCAAGCGACGCACCGACCGCACCAGCACCATCCGCGCCGCGGACGTGGTGATCCCCACACCTGTGTCACATGGGGAACCGGACCAACCGGTCGTAGCGTTGAAAGGTCTCGACGAGGACTCACGAGTCCACGCGGGGGCACTTGGTCTTGACGGGGACACACTCGGGGTCTTGGGGAAATCGGCAACGATGGAGAAGCGTGTGATAACGGTCAGTAAGCGGCGCAAGGGCCTGGCGGTCGCGTCCGCACTGCTCGGTGGAGTGCTGGCGCTCTCGGCCTGTACGGGCGGCGACGACAACGCCTCCGGGAGTGACGGCGGCGACAGCTCCCAGTCGAAGGTCGACGAGGCCGCGGCCAAGAAGACCTCCGCGGCCCAGATCAAGATCACGCCTGAGGACGGCTCCGACAACGCCTCCATCAACAACTCCGCCGCCGTCACCGTCAGCAAGGGCACGCTCACGGACGTCACGATGACGACCTCCGACGGCACTGAGGTCAGCGGCCAGATATCCGCCGACAAGAAGAGCTGGAAGCCGAGCGCCCAGCTGGAGCGCTCCACGAACTACAAGCTCGCCGCGGAGGCGAAGGACGACGAGGGCCGCGTCGCCCACGAGAACGCCTCCTTCACCACGGTCTCCCCGGCCAACAGCTTCATCGGCAACTTCACCCCGGACGACGGCACCACCGTCGGCGTCGGCATGCCGGTCTCGATCAACTTCGACAAGGCGATCACCAACAAGGCCGCCGTCCAGAAGGGCATCAAGGTCAGCACGACCGGCGGCCAGGAGGTCGCCTGCCACTGGTTCAGCGCCAACCGCATGGACTGCCGCCCCGAGGAGTACTGGAAGGAAGGCTCCACCGTCACGCTGAAGCTCGCGCTCGACGGTGTCGAGGGCGCCGAGGGTGTCTACGGGGTCCAGCAGAAGACGGTCACCTTCAAGATCGGCCGCAACCAGGTCTCGTACGTCGACGCGAAGACCAAGCAGATGAAGATCACGCAGGACGGCAAGACCGTGCGGACCATCCCGATCTCCGCCGGCTCGCCCGAGAACAAGACCTACGAGGGCATCATGGTGATGTCCGAGAAGTTCAAGGAGACGCGCATGAACGGCGCGACCGTGGGCTTCACGGACGACGACGGCAAGGGCGAGTACGACATCAAGGACGTGCCGCACGCCATCCGCCTCTCCAGCTCCGGCACCTTCATCCACGGCAACTACTGGGGCGCGAAGTCCATCTTCGGCAGCGCGAACACCAGCCACGGCTGCGTCGGCCTCCAGGACGCGAAGGGCGCCGACGACCCGAAGACGCCGGGCGCGTGGTTCTACAACAACTCGATCCTCGGTGACGTGGTCGTCGTCCAGAACACCGGCGACAAGACGGTCGCGCCGGACAACGGCCTCAACGGCTGGAACATGAGCTGGGCCGACTGGAAGGCCGGTTCGGCGGCCTGACGGTCCGGTAGCTCCTGACGGTCCGGTAGCTCCCGAGTTG
>NZ_JBSHKH010000173.1:0-14388 GCF_053643595.1 Streptomyces sp. NPDC055506
CCGAGGCCACGGCGGCTCCCACGAGTACGGCACCCGCCACGCTCGTGGCCACGAGCCATCGCCGGGCCCCGCGCACCCGAGCACTGAGAGGGAACTCGACCGCGTCCAACGTCTTCTCCATTCGATGACCGCGGGTACTCTACGCAGCCGTACTCCTGGGTTGAGGAACTCCAGAGCTTCGGCGGAGGATGGCCCGCATGACCTCCAGTGCGCGTCCCCTCCTCAATCGCCGGCTCGCCGAGTTCGGGACGACGATCTTCGCCGAGATGTCCGCCCTGGCCCTGAGCACCGGTGCCATCAACCTCGGGCAGGGCTTCCCCGACACCGACGGCCCCGAGGAGGTCAGGGAGGCCGCCGTGCGGGCGCTGCGGGACGGCCGCGGCAATCAGTACCCGCCGGGGCCCGGCGTCCCCGAGCTGCGTACCGCGGTCGCCGCCCACCAGCTGCGGCGCTACGGCCTGTCCCACGACCCCGACACGGAGGTCCTGGTCACCGCCGGGGCCACGGAGGCCATCGCGGCCTCGCTGCTGGCCCTGGTGGAGCCCGGTGACGAAGTGATCGCCTTCGAGCCGTACTACGACTCGTACGCGGCGTGCATCGCGATGGCGGGCGGGCGCCGGGTGCCGGTCACCCTGCGGGCGCATGAGGACGAGGGCCGGTTCCGCCTCGACCTCGACGAGCTGCGCGACGCCGTCACCGACCGCACCCGGCTGCTGCTGATCAACACCCCGCACAACCCGACCGGCACGGTCCTCACCCGTGAGGAGCTGGCCGCGATCGCCGAGCTGGCGGTGGAGCGCGATCTGCTGGTGGTGACGGACGAGGTGTACGAGCACCTGGTCTTCGACGACGCCGAGCACGTGCCGCTGGCGACGTTCCCGGGGATGCGCGAGCGCACGGTGACGATCGGTTCGGCCGGCAAGACGTACTCGTTCACCGGCTGGAAGGTCGGCTGGGTGACGGCGGCCCCGGAGCTGGTCACGGCGGTGCGCTCGGCGAAGCAGTACCTGACGTACGTCTCGGCGGGCCCGTTCCAGTACGCGGTCGCCGAGGCGCTGGCGCTGCCCGAGTCGTACTTCACGGCCTTCCGGGACGACATGCTGCTCAAGCGGAACCTGCTGGCGGCGGGCCTGGAAGAGGCCGGGTTCCGGGTGTTCCGCCCGTCGGGGACCTACTTCATCACCACCGACATCCGCCCCCTCGGCCAGTCGGACGGCTTCGACTTCTGCCGCGCCCTGCCGGAACGGGCCGGTGTCGTCGCCATCCCGAACGGGGTCTTCTACGACCACCGCGAGGAGGGCGCCCCGTTCGTGCGGTTCGCGTTCTGCAAGCGGACGGGCGTGCTGGAGGAGGCGGCGAAGCGGCTCGGGGCGGCGTTCTAGACGGACCGGTCGGAGGCGCCTCGCGGTCCGGGCCGTGCGCCGGGCCAGTCAGGGCGGCCAGGTGCGCTCGATTCGGTCCCGTCGTACGGCGTAGGCGGCGGGTCCGCCCTTGGCCACCGCCCGGTGAATCGCCTCGCGGTGCGCGTCGAGCCGTTCGACCATCTCGACACTGCGCAACTGCTGGTTGTCGACGTAGAAGAGGACTGCCTCACGCTCCAGGACCGGTCGGATCTCCAGATCCCGGCTCTTGATCCTTCCGTCCTTCGAGAGCGGCACCCATGACTGGTCGAGACCGTGCGCGATCCACTCCTCATCGGCGACGTCCTGTCCGTCGTCGGGGAAAACGTCACCAATGCGGTGAACGGTCCAGCCGCACGCCCTCAGCCCTTCCGCGACACGCCGTCCGAGATTGCGGTCGAGGAAGAACTCAGGCAGCAAGGCGTACCACTGCCCGGCACAGCTCGTCGACCTGCTCGGGTGTCATGTCGAAGTCGTACGCGATGTCCTCGACGCTCTCCCCGGCCTCCCAGAGGTCGGTGATGGCCTTGACCGCGACACGATTGGCGGCCACGACGGGCGACCCGTGCCCGAACCTGGGGTCGATCACGACGGGTACGGAGTCCGGGTACTGCCTGAGCCGCAGGCTGGAGGGGAAGTCGTCGTCGGCTTCCCAGTTCAGATAGCGGAGGTAGTCGGACACCACCTCGTGGATAGGCACCTGACCGTCTCGGGCTCTGCGCAGATCGCCGAGACCGTGCTCGACGAAGATGTCCACACCGTCCGTCGCGATCCGCTTCGACACGAGACCGTAAGGGGTGGCGAAGGCGTCCCGCACTGCGGCCGCGGCTTCCCTGATCTCACTCATCCGGAGCCCCAGGGAACGCAGGGAACGGAGTACATGAGCCTCGGCCACCGCGATGAACGGCACCGAGGGCTGCCCCTTGCGCAGCGGCTCGACCTGATGGACCAGAGGCGCCCCGGCAGCCCTTCCCTTCAGCCAGGAATGCAGCGTCGACTGCGGGATCTCCAGGTAAGAGGCTGTCTCGGTGGGAGTCAGAAGTCCGTCCCTGAACCTGTCGACCATGCCCCACCTCCTCCTGCCACGACCGGTGCCGACTTTGGCATCGTCGCACACCAAGCCTGCCACCCCGGGCCGAACAGCACACCCGCCCACCAGCTCAGACGGCCGCACGCAGGTACTCCTCGCCAAGGCGGTCGCGGCAGCTCCGGCAGTGTCCGGGCTCCGGGGCGCGGAAGGCGCGCTCGCAGCCGTCGCAGGTCTGGAAGGGAAGGACAGCCGGGCGCTCGGCGATGGAGGGCCGCGGGAGCGGGGGCGGCGCGGGCAGGGGCGTTTCGCGGAGGCGGAAGGCGAGGACGCTTGCCGGTCGGGCGCGGAAACGGTCGGGGAGCCGTGTGGTCAGCAGTTCGGTGATCTCCCGTGGCCCGACACCGGCCGCGAGCCACTCGGCGACGGCCGGAGCCAGGCGGGCGGCCTCCTGCGCGGAGAGGACGAGGCGGGGGTCGATCCGGCGCAGGGCCGTCAGCACGGCGACGGCCTCGGGGTCGGCGTCGGCGAGTGCGGGAGCCGCCTCCTGGCGGGGCGGGGTCTCTTGGGACGTCGGCCGGGGCCGGGGGCGCTTCGGCGGCTCGAGCGGTCCGTCGGCGGGGGCACCGCCGGGTACGTCGTAGAAGTAGGTCCGGGTACGGACCTGCCCGGTGGGCGTCCGTTCGCGGCGGCGCTCCAGGTACCCGGCGGATTCGAGTTCCCTGAGCGCCCGCGAGATCAGGATCTCGCCCTCGCTGAAGTGCTCGCACAGGGCGGCGATGCTCACGGGTGAGCCGTCCGGCAGGGAGGAGATGTACGCCGCGACGCCGATCGTGACCGCGCTGCCGCGTCGCTGGGCGAGGGCATTGGAGATCACGGTGAAGTCGGCCGTCAGCCGGGTGCGTACGTGGATCACGCCGGAGGTCGGTACTCCGGCGTCGGCGCGCAGGCGCGCGTTAGACTGCGAGTCAGCCATCGGGAAGGTTGCTGCTTCCTGATCGGTCAGGCCCTCGATCGGGATTGCAGTCCCGGCCGGGGGCCGTCGTCTGTGTGAGGTTGTCGCGGCGAACGTAACGGCCCGTTACCCACCGCTGCAAGCCGGTCACTCGCACGGGTGACGGCCGCGCTCTGGCGCCGGGAGGGTGGGTGGGCGGGTAGTTCTTTCAGGAGGTCAGCGGCCCGCCGGACCCTCGCGAACAAGGGCCCGGTGAGTGAAGGAGCTAGCTCAGGAACGGTCGCGACCGGCCTTCAACTCGCCTATGAAGGCGGTCCAGGAGGCTGACGCAAAGCACAGCGCCGGACCCTGCGGGACCTTGCTGTCACGGACCGGGACGACGGCCTCCTGGAATCCGTCGGCCACCTCCACGCAGTTGCCGCCCTCCTGATTGCTGTAGCTGCTCTTGCGCCAGGCGGCGCCGTTCAGATCGGGACGGGACCTTCGCTCCACGGTGGTTGCCCTCCATCACGGACCGGATCATGTCGAGCGACATGAGCGGCGGCAGAGCTGCCGCCCTCAGCCGATCGTAAGTCAGCGCGAAACTCCTGACTTCGTCCGGTTCCTCGATGAGTTGGCCGTAGTGCGCGCCTTCCGTGTAGGCGACCTCCGAGCCGTCCGGCATGGTGAGCACCGTGAGCGAACCCCCCATGACATCGTGCTCGCCCTGGTCGAACGGCAGTACCTGCACGGTGATGTGAGGTTCCGTCCTGTCCTGAGCAGTCGCTCCAATTGGGGGTCGGCGCACCGCCGCCCGGTGGGCAAGACGGTGTGGGCGGAGCTGTGTCTTGAAGAAGCCTGACGTCAGGCCGGGCGGACCGCGCCCTTGATCGCCGACTGGCCGGCGAAGAACACCGACTCCTCGCGGATGAGCGCTCCGGGACCCGGGGCGTGGATCATCATGCCGTCGCCGCTCCAGATGCCGACGTGACCGAGGTCGTCGTGGAAGAAGACCAGGTCCCCGGCCTGGGCGTCTGCGAGTGAGACCTGCGTTCCCGCTTCCCACTGGGCTTGCGCGGTCCGGGGAAGCGTGACGCCGGCGGCCTTCCACGCGGCCTGGGTGAGACCGGGGGCGTCGTACGATCCCGGCCCGACCGCACCCCATACGCAGGGCCTGCCGGTCTGCGCCCGGGCGAAGGCGAGCACCCGCTCGGCCTTGGTGCTGTGGCCGGCGTCCTGCGACGGCCATGATCCTCCGCTGGCGCCAGGTGTGAATGCGATGGAGGGGGCGGGCGCGGTGGCGGGCGGCTCGATGGGCACCACCGGAGCAGGAGCCGCCGGAGCGGAAGCCACCGGAGCGGAGGCCACCGGAGCAGGAGTCGCCACCAGGGCGGACGCTGCGACGTCCGGCAGGCCGGCGCCATAGGTCGCGGTGGTCAGGTCGGCCGCGGGAGCGGGGGCGTAGTAGGCGGCGGTGGGGTCGGCCGGCAGAGCCGTGGGATACATCGTGGTCGCGCCGGTCGCCGTTCCGGCACCGTACGGCTCCATCACGCTGGTCGGAAGGTCCGCCTGGAGAGCGCCCGCGGCGGTGTCCGGGACAGTGGGCAGCGCCACGGTGGACTGCAAGCCGGGCAGCGGGCCGGACAACGGGTCGGACAACGGGTCGGACAGTGGGCTGGGCTCCGGGGCAGGCGCTGGCGCGGGCTCGTACAGCGGCCACGCCGCCGCATCGCCGCCGCCGAGAACCGGCAGTGCAGCGTCAAGCCGGGCGCTCCCGCCCGACCGGGACTCGCCCGGCAGAGCCGGTGCGACACGCTGGGCGGGGATCTCCGGGAGGGATCCGGTGGCCGGTGCCTGAGCCGTTCCGGCGGTCAGCTCCAGGGCGGCACCGGTGGGCGCCTTGGGTGCTTCGAGGGCGAGGGGTTCCGCGGGACGTTCCGCCGGGCGTGCGGGTCGCGCGGACTCGAGTGCGCGGTCGGGACGGGCAGGCAACCTGTCGGCCGGCAGCGTCGCCGGGAGAGTCGGGCCCACCTTGGTACGGGCGGCGCTAAACCACTTCCGGGCGAAGGATCCGGCCGCGGGGTCCATGTCGCCCTGGGACTGGCCGCCGGCGGACACGCCCCGCTGGCGCGGGATCGAAGCGGCGCGGGTCGCGTTGTATCTGCCCGTGTCGCTCTCGGCCCGGTCGTAAAGCTTGTTGACCCACCGCCGGACCTCGTCAGGGCTCGGGCCCTCGCTCTCACCAAAGGTTCGTTCCGACGCCATGGAGAGGGCGCTCCTTCCGTCCGCAAGCGCACGAGACCATCTGCCGATCGGTTGAAGTCGTGCACGCAGCGGTCAACTTAGCAAACTTGTGAACCTTCCGTGAAGATCGAGCCCTGAGGGTGGACCGGCCCCGGTGTCACCGGTCGGCCAGGCGCCAGCCCATGAGGCCGGGCCGGGACAGGATGTCGGTGGCGGTCCGGGTGACCTCGGACGGGGTGGTTCCGGGCGGGGCCGTGAGGTGAAGGCGGGCGAGATTCTCCTGGAACTCGCCGACCTCGGCACGCCATCCGGCCGGGAGCAGGGATACGAAACGGATCGCTGCCGTCTCTGGCGGCGCCCCGGACGGACCGGTGATCGACACCTGATGGGGGGAGTTCATGGACAGCTCCGCGGAAGAAGGGGCGAGAGGGCGGTGATGACCGGGGCCGGCCTGCTCGGCAGGGCCGGCCGGCCCCGGACACGGTCGAAGGTCCGTCAGTCGGAGGAGCCGCTCTTGGCGAGCCGGGCCACCACCACCAGGATCGCGACGGCGAGAGCGGCGCCGACGCCGTAGCGGACGCCGTCGGCGGTGTCGCTGGCGAACACCGCCACCTCGGCGCCGGCGAGGACGGCCAGCAGGGCGGCGAGGGTGGTGGTGGAGCGGGAGGCGGTCATGGGATTTCCTTCCGGTGGGGGGTTGGGTTTCTGGCTGTGCCGGCGTGTGTGACCGGCGGTTTCGCTGGTGCGGGAAGGTCAGTCCGTCAGCTTCATGGCCTGGCGGAACGAGAGCTTTCGGTCGGTCTGGAGGAGCGCCCTGCGGTACACGCGGCCGCTCACCCCGACGATGAACACGGCGGCGGCGATGGACAGGACGAGTGCGGCGGCCGGCTCCCACCAGGCCGTCTCTCCCGCCAGGACGCGCGCCGGCATGGTGACGGTCGAGGTCAGCGGGACGAACGAGAGGATCTCCCGCACACCGCCGGACACGGTGACACCGAGGATGAACACGAGCGCGGTGATCGCGTTCACCGGAGTCGTGGTGGACTGGATGTCCTCGCTCCGGGTGGCGAGCGCGCCCGCCGCGGCGAACAGACAGGCCAGGACCGCGATGCCCACGACGTAGAAGACGAGGAACCAGCCCAGGCCGGCGCTGATGTCGGAGAGGAACTCCTGCTCGCCCGTGGCCATCAGGCCGCCGACGCCGACCAGGCAGAAGAGCGCCATCTGGGCGAGCGCCAGGAGTGTGGAGCCGACGATCTTGCCGACGAGCAGGGACCGCAGCGGCACGGAGCTGGCGATGAGCTCGACGATGCGGTTCTGCTTCTCCTCCACGACGCTGGTCGCCAGCGCGGCACCGAGCAGGACCGCGGCCAGATAGAAGAGGAAGCCGAAGAAGTACGTCGTCATCCGGACCGCGCCCTCGGGCGTCTTGTCCGCCGAGAGCAGGACGTGCTTGACCTCCGCCCCCTCGCTGAGGGCCCCCAGACTGGTGCCCGCGGCCTGCGCGTTCCGGTCGAGGGCGCTCGTCTGCACCGCGGCGCCGATCCAGGTGGCGGCGATGTCGTTCTGCCCGGTGTCGCCGAGCAGGACCCAGCGACCGCCCTCGAACAGCAGCCCGGCCTCGGCCTCACCGGACCGTACGGTCTCGCGCACCTGATCGGCGGACGGCTTCTGACGGACGGTGATCTCGACGTCCTGGTCCGCCCGGACGGCCAGTTGCTCGGCCTGGCCGACGATCCGGCCGGCCTGCTGGTCGGCCACCGCGACGGTGATCTTCCCCATCGAGTCGGCCAGGTAGAGCTGGAGTCCGAGCGCGCCCACGATCAGGGCGAGCGTGACCAGCGTCGACACGAGGAAGCCGCGGTTGGTGAGCTTCACCGAGATCTCACGGGCGGCGACGATCCGCCAGGAGGCCGGCGTGGCCGCGCGGGACGGCGTACCGGAAGCCGTGGGCGTGCCCTTCGGGCCGGGCGACGTCTCGGACCGGTGTCCGGGGTTCGAGGTCACGGTGCTCATGCGGAGGTCATCTCCCGGTAGACGTCGGCGATGCTGGGAACGAGGGGGGTGAAGGCGTGCACGGCTCCCCGGCTCAGAGCCTGGGTCAGGAGCGCGCCGGGATCGGCGTCGGCGGCCAGCTCGACGCGGGCTCCGTCGGGGAGTTCCTCGACGTCGGTCACGCCGGGTACGGCGCGGGCCCAGCCGGCGGGAGCGCCGGTGACCAGGTGGTACCGGGGCCGTTCGCGGTGACGGAGTTCGTCCGCGGTGCCCTTGCCGACGACATGGCCGGAGGCCATGATCACCAGGTCGTCGCAGAGCCGCTCGACCAGGTCGAGCTGGTGGGAGGAGAACAGCACCGGGATGCCGGCGGCGGCGTACTCGCGCAGCAGCTCGGCCATCGTGTCGACGGCGTGCGGGTCGAGTCCGGAGAAGGGCTCGTCGAGGACGAGCAGCTTGGGGGAGCCGAGCAGGGCTGCCGCGATCTGCACGCGCTGCTGGTTCCCCAGGGACAGGGACTCCAGCCGGGACTGGCTCTTCTCGGCGAGCCCGAGGCGTTCGAGCAGTTCGAGGGTGTGACGGCGGGCCTCGGCGTTGCCCTGGCCACGGAGCCGGGCCAGATAGACGAGCTGGCCGAGGACGGTCTGCTTGGGGTAGAGGCCCCGCTCCTCCGGCATGTAGCCGAAGTCCCTGCGGTCGGCGGCCGTCACGGGGGCACCGTCCCAGCGGATCTCGCCGCCGTTCGTGGCCAGTACGCCCATGATCATGCGCATGGTGGTGGTCTTGCCCGCGCCGTTCCCGCCGACGAACCCGGTCAACCGGCCTGCGGACACCCGGAAGGACACCTGGTCGACGGCACGGTGATCGCCGAAGTCTCGTACGAGTTCTTCCAGTTCCAGCATCCTGTGTCTTCTCTCAGCTCGGTTGATCGGTGGATCGGGGTGGGGGGAACGAGCGGCGGCTGACCCGCCGGGTCAGGGCAAGGGGTGCGGGGCCGCTTCCCGTGGGTCGTCCAGGCGGGCGGGGCAGCCGGTCCGTTCGGCCGCCGAAGCCAGCCGGGGCAGGTGCAGGCTCCACGCATGGGTCTCGTCCATCCGCAGGTTCTGGTAGCCGGGGGCCAGCACCTTGACGACGTGCCAGCCCATGGCGGTGACGGCCTGCGGAAGGCGCGGGGTGAGGTCGACGGCGAGGAGGCCCGCGCCGTCGGCGGTCAGGGCCCGCCGGATCTCCTCCGCCCCCAGGTCCCGCGCGGGCGGGGCGACCGGAAGCGTGCTCGGCTCCTGGAAACCAGCGACCCAGTCGCGCACGGCCCGGTAGGCGGGGCCGGTCAGCATGTGGCTGAGCCGGTCGTGCTCCGTCACGATCGGGCCGGGGTGTCCGGTCTCGCCCTGCGCGCTCAGCGCCCGCAGCGCGGCCCGTACCTGCCACGCCTCCTGGAACGCCTTGGCGGCGGCTTCGGCCGGCCGGGTCGACGCCTTCATGCCGACGGTGGCCAGGGCGCCGGGGCCCTCCGGGTCGATCAGGCAGGCGGTCATGCACCAGAGACCCGGTACGGCGGTGGGGATGCGGGCGAGGACGGGGGTGAGCCCCGCCGCGCGTGCCCGCTCCCACACCGCCCGGAGCCCGGTGTCGGCGGGCGAGGGGACGTACGTCGGCAGGCGCAGCTGCCGGCCCCAGGCGACGGTGAGGGCGTCCCGCTCCGTCACCTCGGTCATCGCGGCGGCGAGAGCGGTCTCGTGGCTCGCGCCGGCCGCCGCACCGGACGGGCTCGGGTCGAACAGGTCGGCCCGGCCGGCGGGCCAGTCGACGAGGTCCGCGGGGACCAGGACGGGGGCGTCCGAGTCCATGTCGCGGGCCTCGTACCAGGACAGGACGGCCGCCTCGGCGTCCGGGTGGGACAGGGCGTGGTCCGGGTGGTGCGCGTACAGCGTCGTCCCGTCCAGGCCGGCCGCGGTGCCCGAGCGGGCGGGGTGGGCGACCGAGGGGTGCAGGGCGCGACGCTCGACGGCCTCACCCGCCCCCCGCAGCAGGGCGTCGACACGGGAGGTGCCACTGGCCCCGGCGAACCGGGCGGACAGCGGGACATCCAGGAGGACGGCACCCGGGCCGACGGGGGCGCTGGCGGTTGCGGCCGCGGTGGCGGCCCCGGCTGCGGTGGCGGGTGCGGCTGTGGCCGCGGTTGCGGTGGCGGCGGAGCCGACCGGCCCCGCCGGGCCCGGGGCCCCGGCCGAGCCCGTGGAGCCCGTGGAGCCCGTGGAGCCCGTGGAGCCCGTGGAGCCCGAGACCTCAGCCGAGGCCCCAGAACCCGCAGAACCCACCGAACCCGAAGCCCCGGCCAAGGCCGCGTAACCCGCAGAACCCACCGAACCCGAAGCCCCGGCCAAGGTCGCGTAACCCGCGGAGCCCACCGTGCCCGTGAACCCCTCCACCCGCTGGAGTTCGACCGCGCTGCTCCACAGCGGATCGTCGTCGTGCGGGGGCGTCACCGCGTAGCGCAGGGCGATGCCCGACGCGGGGGCGAGGGTGGTCGGGATGTCGATCACCGTCGCACCTCGACGACCGCGGGTGCGAGGAAGGGCAGGGCCGGGGCACCGTCCCGCAGGGCGGCGAGGGCCAGGAGGACGCCCGCCGAGCCGGTGCCCAGGTCCGTGGAGAGGCGGTAGCCGTAGTTGCCGAGGAAGTCGACGCGACCGGGTTCGGCGGCGATGGCCTCCCAGCCGAGGGCTTCGAAGTGGAAGCCCAGGACGTCCCGCTCGGACCTGCTGCCGCCGTCCTCGAGGGCGAGGATCTCGCCCGCACGTCCGTGCAGCAGGCCGCACGACGTGGCGAAGCCGCCCCGCCGCAGGCCCGCGAGCCGGTTCACCGCGGTGCGCAGCCGCTCGTCGTCGGGGGTGTGCCGGAGCGCGGCCCGCAGGACGAGCACGATGCCGGCGGAACCCTCGAGCCCGGGGCTGAGGAAGCGGTCGTCGAAGTCGGTGCGCTCGATGAGCTCCAGTTCCGCGTGGAGTTCGGCCACGGCCCGCTCCAGCAGGCCGGTGTGGCCGGTGTGTTCGTACAGGCGCAGCAGGAGCAGTGCGCTGCCGCAGCGGCCGTGCAGCAGTCCGATGCGCTGGGGCGCCGGGGCGTCGGGCAGCCGGTCGGCGAGCTGAAGCGCCTGGCGCAGACCCTGGTCGTCCCCCCGCCGGGCGGCCAGGTGCAGTGCCGTCAGTCCGAGGCCCGAGAGGCCGGTCGCCAGGGTCGTCGACACGTTGGCGTCGCAACCTGCGAAGGCACGGTCCATGACCGCGTCGGCGGCGTCACCGTGGCCGAGCTCGTCCAGGGTGTACGCGATGCCGGCGAGGCCGGTGAAGAAGCCGGGGCCGTCGCCGGTGACCTGCCCGGCCTGGCCGAGCAGCCACTCGACGTGCTCGGCGGGCACCTCGGCACCGGCCCGGTGAAGGGCCCAGAGCACGCCGGCCGCCCCGTACGCGAAGGTCACGCCCCCGTCGGCGACGATGAACTGCGAGACGTCGCCGGGGTAGAGGCGGTCGGTCCGCTCGGGCGTGGCCGCCTCGACGACGGAAGCGGCGATGTTCGCGATCAGGTTCCCGGTCTCCTCCCCGGCGGCGGGCCAGCGCACGCCGAACTCCGTCCGCGCGCCCAGGACATCGTCGCCGAGGCCGCGCTCGATCTGCCGGGCGAAGGACTCGGGGAGGGGAAAGTCACGGACCGCCGCGTCGATCAGGGTGCGGATCTTCTCGGTGCCCCACGGCACGACGTGCGGCATGGGGACGAACATGGTCAGCCGGAGCACGTCGAGCGCGAACAGATCGACGGCGGGGCCCCGGAGGTGGTCGGGGGCCCGGAAGCCGAGGGAACCCATGGCCTGCCCGCGCATCTCCTCGGCGGGGGTGGCGGTCTCCATGTCGATGAAGGCGACGGTGTCGTCGGGGCACACGAGGATGTTGCCCGGGTGCAGGTCGCCGAAGACGACACCGCGTTCGTGCATGGCGGCCACGGCCTCGGCGACCTGGTCGATGATGTGCAGCGCCCACTCCGCGTACTCCGCCCGGGCCTGCGGCGTGTTGCCGGTGGTGCCGTAGGGGTGGCGAAGGCGCACGAGTTCCGTGAGCGGAGTGCCGTCGACGAAGTCGCGGGCCAGGAAGTGGTGTTCGTTCCCCTTGCGTACGTCCCTCAGGGCGGGGACGGACGCGAGTCCGGCGAGCTGGGACAGCGCCCACTGCTCGCGGTCGAGGCGGGCGACGGCGTCGTCCCCGGCCGCGTCGAGGCCGGCGAACGGGCGGGCTTCCTTGAGCAGGACCTCGCTTCCGTCGCGCTTGTCGACGGCGCGGTAGACACCGCCGCCGTTGGAGAAGTGCAGGGCCTTGTAGACGCGGAAGGGGAAGTCGCTCAGGGTGCGGGCGCGCCGTTCGGCGAGTGCCTCCCGCAGGAAGGAGGGGATCGTGACCCAGGAGGGGGTGTGGAACCCGGGGCGCCGCTCATCGGGGACGAGTTCGCCGTCCGGGGTGGTGATCGCGGGGGTGAGGGTCCCGTCCTTGAGGCGGGTGGTCTTCAGTACGAAGCCGCCGTACCGCACGTGGAGCGGACCCTCCCGCCAGCGCAGATCGCTCAGGATCGAGGGAGCGCGGGTGCCTCCGACGAGCTGCTCCAGGTCGTCCAGAGCCTGCTTCAGCTCCGTCTCGTCAACGGGGTAGATGGTGATGAACTTGCCGCTGGCGCTGCGGTCTCCGTACTTGCTGCCCCGGCGGGCGAGCGTCTCCGGGTCGGATATGTACTTGTACATCAGCCCGTGCTCGACGCAGTACGGTGCGACGGTGTCGAGGAGTCCGGCCGCGTTGTCGGGGGACGCCGCGACATGGATCTTCCACCCCTGGTCGGGGACGCTGGAGTCGGGTGGGGAGCAAACCGTCCACTCCCGCCCCCGGGTGGCCGTCCAGCCCTGGGGCAGGTTCCGGCCCTCGTGGAAGTCCGCGCCGACGGACTCGGTGGCGGGCGCGTCGTAGAAGAGCGAGTCCGCGCGGCAGAAATTGATGAACCGGGTGTCGAGCACGGTGTCTCCAGGGTCAGAAGGGCAGGAACGGAAGCACGTAGGTGCGGTGGAGGGACTTCCACAGGGGCACGCTGCCGAGCTCGACCTCAGCGGTGCCGGTGGCGGGCGCGGGGATGCCGTCGAGGTCCAGCGGGTAGGCGGTCGAGTCCATGACCACGGCACCTCCCAGGTCGACGGGGAAGTAGGTGGAGACCGGGACCTCGGTCTGGCCGGACCGGGCGGATCCCACCCGGGCGGTGGCGACGGTGTCGTTCAGCACCAGGCCATTCGTCCGCAGCGTCACGCGCTGCCCGGGGCGTATCCGGTCGGCCGCGGAGCCCTCCGGCAGGACGAGGCGGGTGCCGGCTGCGTCGGTGACGTAGGCCGCGGCCGCCGTCTGACGGGCCGGCAGGAACAGCGCGGCGCACGCGAGAGCGGCCAGCAGGGTGCAGACGGCCCCGACCCGGACCGGGCGGACGCCGGCGGCCTTCACCTCGGCGGAGAGCCGGAGGGCGCCGCGGATCAGTATCCACCCGAGGTACGAGAGTCCGGAGGCAGCCAGCAGGAGTCCCACCCAGCCGACCCGCTGGAGGGTGCCGAGCCAGGTGTGGAGGGCGGCGCTCAGGAAGTACACGGGGAAGGCGAGGCAGGCAAGGCCGTACGCGATGGTCCAGCGGGTGGGCAGTTCGCGCTGGTAGGTGCCGCCGAACAGGAACCGGGCGAGCGTCCGGCGGGCGTCGGCCATGGCGCGGTCGCGGAGGTAGGGGACGTCCACATGGCTCATGAGGGCGATGTAGCCGTCGAGCTTGATGAACGGCGTCAGGTTGAGCAGGGCCGTTCCGTAGCTGGTGACCGCGAAGAAGAGCAGGCAGGTCTTGAGGGTGCCGTCCGCGAGGGGCCAGGCCGCGAGGGCCGAGGCGGCGGCCAGGGACGTCTGGACGGCGGGCCCGGCGAGGGCCGTGTGGACCCGCTGCCGGCGGGCCGGGAGGCGCCAGGCGTCCGAGACGTCGCAGAAGAACGCCGGCATCAGGTAGAAGAGCATGACGCCGATGCGGGAGGGGCGGCCCCCGTAGCGGATGAGTACGGCGGCGTGGCCCAGCTCGTGGATGGACACGCCGAGCAGCAGAGCGAAGAGCACTCCGGCGAACGAGCCCGCGGACAGGGGGCTGTTCAGCGTCACCGCGACCGCGTCCCGCTGGGCGGCGAGGGCGACGACACCGAGCAGGACACAGAGCATCCCGGCCGCCACCGCGCCCCGGGAGAAGACACGGGCGAACAACGGGCCCAGGGCCTGCATCGTGCGTCCCGGCCGCAGCAGCGTGAGCTGGAGCGTCATCGGCGGGACGATCTGGAAGCGGGGGGCGACGGCGGGTGCCGGGGTCTCGCCGTCATCGAGCAGCTTCAGGGAGTCGAGCCGCGAGATCGCGCTGCCCACCCGCTCGGTGCTCCAGGCACCGCCCAGCCGGGCGGCGAGGGCCTCGTGGTCGCGCTCCCCGTCCAGCTCCTGGACGAGATCCGCGACCTTTTCGTTGATCCGTACGTAGCGGGCGCCGTGCTGGAGGACCCAGTCGCCCTGGCCGTCGGGCGGCGAGTGGACCTCGGCGCTCGGGGCGAGGCGGGGGCGCCGCGCATGGGCCGGGACGGTGGGCGGCGGTGGACTCGTGACAGCGCTCATGGGGTTTCCTATCGGGACGGCTGCGGGCAGTGGGAGAGCGCGGTGCACCCTTGCGGTGGTCCGGCCGGCCGGGCCGGCCAGACC
>NZ_JBSHKH010000174.1:0-14216 GCF_053643595.1 Streptomyces sp. NPDC055506
CCGAGGACGGACACCCCCCGGCGCGGCCCCGACCCACCACCACCGCGCAGGCGCGACACGCACCCCCACCGGGCTACTCCGCCGGAGCGACCCCCGCCCGCAGCAAGCCGTACGTGTACGCGTCCTCCAGGGACTGCCAGCTCGCCGCGATGACGTTCTCGGCGACGCCCACCGTGGACCATTCGCCCGCGCCGTCGGACGTGGAGATCAGGACGCGGGTGGTGGACTGGGTGCCGTGCTTGCCTTCGAGGATGCGGACCTTGTAGTCGACGAGCTCGAGCTTGGCGAGCTGCGGGTAGATCTTCTCCAGGCCGACCCTCAGCGCCCGGTCGAGCGCGTTGACCGGCCCGTTGCCCTCCGCCGTGGCGACGATGCGCTCGCCCTTGGCCCACAGCTTGACCGTGGCCTCGTTGGCGTGGGACCCGTCGGGCCGGTCCTCGACGATGGCGCGCCAGGACTCGACCTCGAAGTAGCGCAGCGGCTTGCCCTGGACCTCGGTGCGCAGCAGGAGTTCGAAGCTCGCGTCGGCCGCCTCGTACGTGTAGCCCTGGAGCTCGCGCTCCTTCACCCGCTCGACGACGCGGCCGACCAGCTCCCGGTCGCCGCCGAGGTCGACACCCAGCTCCTTGCCCTTGAGCTCGATGGACGCGCGGCCCGCCATGTCGGACACCAGCATCCGCATGGTGTTGCCGACCAGCTCGGGGTCGATGTGCTGGTACAGGTCCGGGTCGACCTTGATGGCCGAGGCGTGCAGACCCGCCTTGTGGGCGAAGGCGGAGAGGCCGACGTAGGGCTGGTGCGTGGAGGGGGTCAGATTGACCACCTCGGCGATCGCGTGCGAGATGCGCGTCATCTCGCGCAGATGCCCGTCCGGCAGGACCTTCTTGCCGTACTTCAGCTCCAGCGCCGCGACGACCGGGAAGAGGTTCGCGTTGCCCACGCGCTCGCCGTAGCCGTTGGCCGTGCACTGCACATGAGTAGCGCCCGCGTCCACGGCGGCCAGCGTGTTCGCCACCGCACAGCCCGTGTCGTCCTGGGCGTGGATGCCGAGCCGGGCGCCCGTATCGGCCAGGACCGTGGAGACGACCGCCTGGATCTGCGCGGGGAGCATGCCGCCGTTGGTGTCGCAGAGGATCACCACGTCCGCGCCGGCCTCCGACGCCGTACGGACCACGGCCTTCGCGTACTCCGGATTCGCCCGGTAGCCGTCGAAGAAGTGCTCGCAGTCGACGAAGACCCGGCGGCCCTGCTCCTTCAGGAACGACACCGTGTCGCGGATCATCTCCAGGTTCTCGTCCAGGGTGGTGCGCAGGGCGAGCTCGACATGGCGGTCGTGGGACTTCGCGACGAGCGTGATCACCTCGGCACCCGACTCCAGCAGCGCCTTGACCTGCTGGTCCTCCGCCGCCTTCGCTCCCGCACGCCGGGTCGCGCCGAACGCGACGAGCTTGGCGTGCCGGAATTCGATCTCCTGCTGGGCACGGGCGAAGAACTCGGTGTCCCGGGGGTTGGCACCCGGCCAGCCGCCCTCGATGAAGCCCACGCCGAAGTCGTCCAGGTGCCGTGCGATGGCCAGCTTGTCGGCGACGGTGAGGTTGATGCCCTCCCGCTGGGCGCCGTCGCGCAGGGTGGTGTCGAAGACGTGGAAGGAATCGTCGAGCTCGCTGGTTGCGGTCATGGTCTCAAGGCTCCTGAGGATTGGATCTCGGTCGTACCGGAATGACCGGCTCCACCGCCCCCACATACTCCCTCGCGCTCTCGCTCCTGGCTGCGGGTGGGCCAGAAAAGCGAAAAACCTCTCGCGGGTGCGAGAGGTCTGCGCGCGGGTCGAGGACGACGGTGTCCGCCCGTACCTGGTCGTACGTGGCGGTCACTGCGGACCGGCGCGCCTGCTGCCAATAATCATGGCGAACGAGAGCACGGGGGCAGTCTGGCACAGCCCCCGCGCCTCGCTCACGGTTGTCTCAGGATGCGGTCGGCAGAATGCGGTCGGTCACCTGATATGGCGCACGTAGACGTGCGAGGTGTCGTACGTGTCGCCGGGCACGAGGTCGGGTGAGGAGCTGCTGAAGGCGACCGTGCGGCCGTGCCGGTCGGTCACCGGCGCGGACACGCTCTGGTCGTTCGGCCCGCCCTCGGCGTCCGGGCTGGCCAGGACCGTGCGCCCGGTGCGCAGGTCGCGGACGTAGGCGCGCGTCGTACGGTCCGGGTCGCCCGGGTCGGCCGAGACGAAGGCGAGGTAGCGGCTGTCGGCGCTGAGCCGCGGGAACGCGGTGAAGGCGGCCGGGTCGGCGGCGTCGATCCGGCGCAGGTCCCCGGTCTTGAGGTCGCGGACGAAGACGTTGTGCGCCTTGTTGGTGTCGCCCGGGGTCAGCTGCGAGTCGATCGAGTTGAAGACCGCGTACCGGCCGTCGGCGCTGATCTGCGGGAACTCGGTCTGCCCGTCGGACTTCAGGCCGTCCGGCGCCAGATCGGCGTGGAACAGCTGCCCGCTCGGCACATCACGTACCCAGGCGTCACTCCAGTCGCCCGAGGAGGGGTGCGGGACGAAGAACCGGTAGCCGACGCGGCTGCCGTCGGCGCTGATGGACGGGTTGGCGGCGGCGGTCTTCCGGTCGGTCGCGGCGGGCACCTGGCTGATGCGGACCGCCTCGCCGCTGGTGCGGTCGACACGGTAGACACGCCCCCAGACGTCGTCGCCCCGCGTGAACTCCGATCGCTGGGCGACGAAGGCGACATAGCGGCCGTCGGCGCTGATGGCGGGCTGCCTGCCGGTGTCGTAGCCGGTGTCGACGTCGTCCGCGATGCGCTGGAGGGTGCCGGTCTTCAGGTCCCTGACCCAGATGTGGCTGCGGCCGTCGCTCGTGGCGGCGAAGGCCAGGTACCGGCCGTTGCCGCTCAGGGCGACGTCGTCGACGGAGCCGTCCACGCCGTCGCTGGCCGGCCGGGTCGTGCCGGTCTCGAGGTCGCGCACGAAGGCGTCGGCGAGGCCGTCCGTGTCACCGGCGACGAGGTTGCCGGCGCTGGAGACGAAGGCCAGATGGCGTCCGTCGGCGCTCAGGCTCGGCCCGCCGGAGGCCGCGTCGCCGTCGCCGCCGTCCGGGGCGACGCTCGCCTTCTCGGTCCGCGGCACCGGCGCCGGCGCGGCGGTCGCGGGCAGCGCGGCGGCGGTGCCGAGCGTGACGGCCAGGGCCACTCCGAGCGCGACGGAAGCGGCCCTCCTGGTGCTGGTCATGTGCTGTTTCCCCCTGTGTTCTCGCATCCCCGTGGCCCGCATCTTCGTGTCCCCGTGGCCCCGTGGACGCTGCTCCCCCGGCCCCGCGCCGAGGGCTCTCCCAGAGCCAACATCACCACGGGCCAGTGGGTCAATCCGCCGAATTGAGTACAACGCGGGCGGGGGTTCAGCTGTCCGCGAGGAGGCTGTCCTCGAGGAACTCCCGCACGTGCTGGAGGACTTGTGCCCGGTCGGTGCCGCGCAGGCCGATGGCCACGTGGATGGCGAAGCCGTCCAGCAACGACCGCAGGCGGGCGGCGAAGCGGTCGGGGTCGACGCGGCGGAACTCGCCCCGCGAGATGCCCTCGGCGAGCAGGGCGACCAGATCGCGGTGCCAGACGCCTTCGATGGCGGCCTGCCGGTCCCGGGCGACTGCGTCGACGGCAGCCGTCTGCGAGCGGTTCCAGACCTCCAGCCACAGCGTCCAGTGCGGGTCGCGATGGCCGTCGGGGACGTAGAGGTCGACGTAGGCGTCGAGGCGTTCGCGGGCGGTGGCGGAACGCGTCAGCAGCCGTCCGCGCTCGGCGCCCAGCCGGCCCTCGCTCCACTCCAGGGTGCGCAGCAGCAGTTCGTCCTTGGAGCCGAAGTAGTAGAGCAGGTGCCCGCTGCTCATACCGACCTCGCGGCCGAGCGCCGCCATGGTGAGCTTCTCCAGACCGCGCTCGGCGATCATCTCCATGGCGGCGGCGAGCACGTCCTCGCGGGGCGGCGCCTGCCTGCGCCCACCGGCCATCTGCGGCTCCCGGGTTCTAGATCTTCGGCTGTTGCTGTGTGATGCAGTGGATGCCCCCACCACCAGCGAAGATCGTACGGGCGTCCACCAGTGTCACGGTCCGCTCGGGGAAGAGCCGGCGGAAGATACCGGCCGCGAGTTCGTCGCGGGGGTCGTCGAAGCCGCAGAGGACCACGCCGCCGTTGCAGAGGTAGTGGTTGATGTAGGAGTAGTCGGCCCAGTGGCCGTCGGCCTCCAGGACGGTCGGTGCGGGGACCTCCACCACCTCCAGGCGGCGGCCGCGCGCGTCCGTCCGGGACTTCAGCAGGCCGATGACCTCCTTGGTCACCTCGTGGTCGGGGTGCGCGGGGTCCGGCTGGGAGTGCGCCACGACGACTCCCGGCCGGGCGAAGGCGGCGACGATGTCGACGTGGCCGAGGGTGCCGAAGCCGTGCGGCGGATAGTCGCCGGTCAGTCCGCGCGGCAGCCAGATCGCCTTGCGGGTGCCGAGCTGGGCGTGGATCTCCTCCTCGACCTGCTCCCGCGTCCAGTCCGGGTTGCGCTCCGGTCCGAGCTGGACCGTCTCCGTCAGCAGGACGGTGCCCTCGCCGTCCACATGGATCGCCCCGCCCTCGTTGACGAGCCGCGAGGCGTACGTCCGTGCCCCGGCGAGGTCCGCGATATGCGCGGCGATCTTCGCGTCGTGCTCCCAGCGGGCCCACTCCTGGGCGCCCCAGCCGTTGAACGTCCAGTCGACGGCGGCCAGTTCGCCCTTCCCGTCGGTCAGGAAGGTCGGGCCGATGTCACGCATCCAGGCGTCGTCGAGGTCCCGCTCGACGGTGTCGATGCCGTCGCCGAGCAGGGTGCGGGCCTCGGCCGACTGCCCGGGGCCGCACACCACGGTCACCGGCTCGAAGCGGCGGACCGCACGGGCGACGGACGCCCAGGCGATCCGCGCGGCCGCGAGGTCGTCGGGGGCGTCGAAGGTCGGGTTGGCGCCCGGCCAGGCCATCCAGGTGCGCTCGTGCGGGGTCCACTCGGCGGGCATGCGGAAGCCGTCGGCGGCTGCGGACATCGGTGATCCTTAGAGGAAGTAGAGGCGGTTGAGGGAGACGGACTCGGCCGGCTCGGAGCGCAGCGGCTCGCCGTCGAGGGTGACCAGGCCGGTGCGCTGGTCGACATCGACCGCTCCGGTACGGGAGTTGCGGCGCAGGTCGGCAGGCCCGATCCCGCGTGTGCCGCGCACGGCGACCCTGCGGCGGCGGGTCGGCATCGCGTCCCGCCCCTGGTCCAGGGCGGCCTGCGCGACGAACGCCACCGAGATGTCGGCCGGTGTCGCCCCGTGTGCGCCGAACTGCGGCCCCAGCACCAGGGGTTCGCAGGTGTCGGTCGCCGCGTTCGGGTCGCCGGTCACGCCGTAGGCCGGGAAGCCGGACTTCAGCACCAGCTGCGGCTTGGCGCCGAAGTACTCCGGGCGCCACAGCACGATGTCGGCGAGCTTGCCGGCCTCCAGCGACCCCACCTCGTGTGCGAGGCCGTGCGCGAGGGCCGGGTTGATGGTGAGCTTGGCCATGTAGCGCAGGACGCGTTCGTTGTCGTGGTCCTCCGGGGCGCCGAACTCGGCCTTCATCTTCCCGGCCATGGCGAAGGTGCGGCGGACCGTCTCGCCCGCGCGTCCCATACCCTGCGCGTCCGACGAGGTGATGCCGATCGCGCCCAGGTCGTGCAGGACGTCCTCGGCGCCCATCGTGCCGGCGCGGATGCGGTCGCGGGCCATGGCGGCGTCGCCGGGCAGGTCGGTCTTGAGGTCGTGGACGGAGACGATCATCCCGTAGTGCTCGGCGACGGCGTCCCGGCCGAAGGGCAGGGTCGGGTTGGTGGAGGAGCCGATGACGTTCGGCACGCCCGCCATCTTCAGGACGTTGGGGACGTGCCCGCCGCCGCAGCCCTCGATGTGGAAGGCGTGGATGGTGCGCCCCTCCAGGACGCGCAGGGTGTCCTCGACGGACAGGCACTCGTTCAACCCGTCGCTGTGCAGGGCGACTTGGACGTCGTGCTCCTCGGCGACGCGCAGGGCGGTGTCCAGGGCACGGGTGTGGGCGCCCATGTCCTCGTGCACCTTGAAGCCGGAGGCGCCGCCCTCGGCGAGGGCCTCCACGAGAGGGGCCGCGTGGGACGACGAACCCCGGCCCAGGAAGCCGATGTTGACCGGCCAGGCGTCGAACGCGTTGAACGCGTGCCGCAGCGCCCAGGGCGAGTTGACGCCGACGCCCCACACGGGCCCGAACTCCTGCCCGATGATCGTGGTCACGCCGGAGGCGAGCGAGGCCTCCATGACGCGCGGCGACAGCAGGTGGACGTGGGTGTCGACGGACCCGGCCGTGGCGATGAGGCCCTCGCCGGAGACGATCGACGTGCCGGTGCCGACGACGACGTCGACCCCGTCGAGGGTGTCGGGGTTCCCGGCCCGCCCGATCGAGCAGATCCGGCCCTCGCGGATGCCGATGGAGACCTTCCGGATGCCCTGGACGGCGTCGATCACGACGACGTTGCTGATCACGACGTCACAGGTCTCCCGGACGGCGGCGGCCTTGAGGTGCAGCCCGTCGCGGGCGGTCTTGCCGAATCCGGCGAGGAATTCGTCGCCGTAGCGCTGGGAGTCGGACTCGACCTCGACGGTGAGGCCGGAGTCGCCCAGCCGGATCCGGTCGCCGGCGCGCGGGCCGTGGGTGGCGGCGTACTCGTACGGGGTGAGGCGGCGGGCCTCGGCGGGGTGTCCTCCTGGGCGGCTCATCGTCCGGCCTCCTGATCAGCTGTGTCCGGTACGCCGAGGTAGCCGCAGGCGGCGGCGCGGCGCAGTGCCTCCTCGCGGGCGCCGGGCGCGTCCAGCGCCCCGTCGACCAGACCGGCGAACCCGATCGCGATCCGGTCGCCCCCCATGGGCACCAGCCCGACCTCGACGCTCTCCCCCGGCCCGAACCGCACGGTCGACCCGGCGGGCACGGCGAGCCGCATCCCGTAGGCCCGCTCCCGTGCGAAGTCGAGCCGCGGGTTCGCCTCGAAGAAGTGGAAGTGGGAGGTGACGGAGACGGGCACGGCCGCGGTGTTGGTGACCGTCAGCCGCTCGGCCGCCTCGGGCTCGGCGTGCTCGGGTCCCGGAAGCAGCGCGCCCGGGGCGTCCGGTCCCGATCCGCCGCCGATGGGACCGGAGACGACCGCGAGCCGTGAGCCGTCGTCGAAGACCGCCTCGACATGCACCTCGGTGACGACGTCGGCCACCCCGGGCAGCACGTCCTCGGGCCCGAGCACGGACCGTGCGGCCTCGACGGCCTCCGCGAGCCGCTTGCCGTCCCGAGCGGCCTCGCACACCGTGTCGGCGATGAGCGCGGTCGCCTCGGGGACGTTGAGCCTCAGCCCTCTGGCCCTGCGGGCGCGGGCGAGCTCGGCGGCGCCGAAGAGCAGCAGCCGGTCGCGTTCGGTCGGGGTCAGCCGCATGTCACTCCCTCCATTTAGAGCATCACTCTAAACATGAAATTCCCTTGGCCGAAAGGTTGACGATGAGGCGATGCACACACCACATTGAACGTCGCTCTAATCAAGGGAGACCAGCATGCCGATCGAACAGCGCGGAGTCGACACCATCCCCGAGGAGGAACGCACCAGCGGGCCGCGCGACCTCGTCTCGATCCTGCTCGGCTCCAACCTCTGCCTGGGCGTGATCGTCTTCGGCTGGCTGCCGCCGTCCTTCGGGCTGGACTGGTGGGGGTCGGTCAGCGCGGTCCTCGCGGGCACGGTGGCGGGCGTGGTGTTCACGGCTCCGCTGGCGCTGGTCTCGCTGCGTACCGGCACCAACCTGTCGACCTCGTCCGGAGCACAGTTCGGGGTGCGCGGCAGGCTGGTCGGCTCGGTGGTCGGGCTGCTGCTGGCCCTCGGCTACACCGCGCTGACCGTGTGGATCGGCGGAGACGTGATGGTGGGCGTGCTCGGCCGGCTGGCCGGACTGCCGCAGGGCGGGACGTCGTACGCGGTCGTCTACGGCCTGCTCGCCGCGGCGACCGTCGCGGGTGCGGTCTACGGCTACCGGGTGCTGCTCGCGATGTCCCGGGTGCTGGCGTTCGGCATGACGGCCCTGCTCGCGCTCGGCGTGGCCGCCTATGCCCCCGGCTTCACCACCGCCGCGCTGCCGGAGGCCGGTGGCTATCTGCTGGGCGGGTTCTGGCCGACCTGGCTGCTCGCGGCCGTGGCGGCGGGACTGTCCGGGCCGATCGCGTTCATCACGCTGCTCGGCGACTACACCCGCTACATCTCCCCGGCCCGTCACTCATCGCGCCGGGTACTGCACGCGACCTGGCTGGGGCTGATGCTGGGCCTGCTGGTGCCGCAACTCTTCGGCACCTTCACGGCGTACGCGGCCGGGGCCGCTCTCGACTACGCGGGCCCGCTGGTCTCCGCCGCCCCGGCCTGGTACCTCGTTCCGCTCCTCCTCGCGGCGTCCGCCGGCTCGGTGGGCAACGCGGGTCTGATGCTGTACTCGATGGGCCTCGACCTGGACGCGATCCTGCCGCGCGCGTCCCGCGCCACGGCCACCTACACGGTCGCCGTGGTGGCCACGGCCTGTGTCTTCGCCGGGCACTACTACTCGACCGCGCAGAACGCGATGACGTCCTTCGTGCTGCTGCTGACGGCGATCGGCACGCCCTGGGCGGTCATCACCCTCATCGGCTTCGCCCGCTGCGGCGGGGTGTACGACGCGGAGGCCCTCCAGGTGTTCAACCGCCGGGCCCGGGGCGGCGTCTACTGGTACCGCGCCGGCTGGAACGTCCCGGCGACACTCTCCTGGACCGCCGGAGCGGCCGTCGGCGTCCTGGCGGTGTCCCTGCCGACGTACGAGGGTCCGCTGCTGTCACTGACCGGCGGGGTGGACTGCAGCTTCTTGCTGTCGGGGCTGGTGGGCGGGGTGGCGTATGCGCTGTCGACCCCGGGGTCCGTGCGTCTGGAGCCCGGGGTCGATGAGGCAAGTCGTGCTTCCAGCCCAACCGCTTCGGGTGGTGGGTGGGCATAGGCCGGGGGCCCGGGGGCGGCGGAGCCCCCGGGGGCCAGGGCCACTCAGCCCAGGGGGTGCATCCAACCGTGCTTGTCCTCGGCGGTACCACGCTGGATGTCCAGCAGAGCCTGGCGGAGCCGCAGCGTGACCTCCCCCGGCTCTCCCCCACTCTGCTTCCACTCCACCCCGGCCCGCTTCACCGTACCGACCGGCGTGATCACAGCGGCCGTACCGCACGCGAACACCTCGGTCAGCGACCCGTTCTCCGAGTCCCGCTGCCACTGCTCGACGGACACCCGCCCCTCCTCGGCCTCGTACCCGAGGTCACGGGCGACGGCGAGCAGCGAGTCACGGGTGACGCCCTCCAGGATCGACCCGGTCAGCGACGGCGTGACGATCCTGTCCCCGTACACGAAGTACAGGTTCATCCCGCCCAGCTCCTCGACCCACGTGTGCTCGACGGCGTCGAGGTAGCAGACCTGGTCGCACCCCTTCGTCGCGGCCTCGGCCTGCGCGAGCAGGGACGCCGCGTAGTTGCCGCCGGTCTTCGCGTCGCCCATACCACCGGGGACGGCACGGACGCGGTCCTCGGAGACCCAGATGGAGACCGGCTTGACGCCGCCCGGGAAGTACGCGCCGGCCGGGGAGGCGATCACCAGGAACAGGTACTCGTTGGCCGGCTTCACGCCCAGCCCGACCTCGGTCGCGATCATGAACGGACGCAGGTAGAGGGACTCCTCACCGCCGTGCGCCGGGACCCACGCCTTGTCCTGCTTCACCAGCGCGTCGCACGCCTCGATGAACGTCTCGACCGGCAGTTCGGGCATCGCGAGCCGGCGCGCGGACCGCTGGAAGCGCTCGGCGTTCTTCTCCGGGCGGAACGTGGCGACCGACCCGTCGGGGCGGCGGTATGCCTTCAGACCCTCGAAGATCTCCTGCGCGTAGTGCAGCACCGTGGTGGCGGGGTCGAGGGAGATCGGCGCGTACGGCACGAGCTGCCCGTCGTGCCAGCCACGGCCTTCCGTCCACTTGATCGTCACCATGTGGTCGGTGAAGTGGCGGCCGAACCCGGGGTTGGCCAGGATCGCCTCGCGTTCTGCGGCGGAGAGCGGGTTGGCGGAGGGCTTGAGCTCGATCGTGGGCGTCGTCATGGGTTGATGTCCTTCACCGGTTGTAGTGACGGGCCGCGCTCGGTACTGCTCTGAATGTGACCAGTGCTAGGACGTCCGAGCATTCCCTCATTCCGCGGCCTCGCGTTCGATTATCGCCCGTGGGCGGCGGAGGAAGGAACGGGGTGAATGCGACCCGGTGGTCGATGGTGGCACCCGGCGGGGAACATGCGAAAGCCGCCGGGTGCGGATGCGACCCGGCGGCTTCGTGAAAAGCAGCGGCGGGTCAGCCGGCTACTCGTACGGCGAGCGCGTCGCCGATCTCCGTGGTGGAGCGGGCGGGCTTGCCCGTGCGCTCCGACAGGTCGGCGGCGACCGCCTCGTCGATACGGTCGGCCTCGGACTCGTGGCCGAGGTGGCGCAGCAGCAGGGCGACGGACAGCACCGTGGCGGTCGGGTCGGCCTTGCCCTGGCCGGCGATGTCCGGGGCCGAGCCGTGCACGGGCTCGAACATGGACGGGAAGTCTCCGGACGGGTTGATGTTGCCGGAGGCCGCCACGCCGATGCCGCCGGAGACGGCCGCGGCGAGGTCGGTGACGATGTCGCCGAAGAGGTTGTCCGTGACGATGACGTCGAAGCGCTCGGGCTGCGTGACGAGGTAGATCGTCGCCGCGTCCACGTGCATGTACTCGGTGGTGACCTCGGGGAACTCCTCGGCCACCTTGTTGAAGATGTTCGTCCACAGGTGACCCGCGAAGGTCAGCACGTTGTTCTTGTGGATCAGCGCCAGCTTCTTGCGCGGGCGGGCCTGGGCGCGGGCGAAGGCGTCGCGGACCACGCGCTCGACACCGTAGGCCGTGTTCACGGAGACCTCGGTGGCGACCTCGTGCTCGGTGCCCTTGCGGATGGTGCCGCCGTTGCCGGTGTACGGGCCCTCGGTGCCCTCGCGGACCACGACGAAGTCGATCTCCGGCTCACCGGCCAGCGGGGTGGCGACACCCGGGAGCAGCTTCGACGGGCGCAGGTTGACGTGGTGGTCGAAGGCGAAGCGGAGCTTGAGCAGGAAGCCGCGCTCCAGGACGCCGGACGGCACGCTCGGGTCGCCGATAGCGCCGAGCAGGATGGCGTCGTGCTTCTTCAGGGCGTCGAGGTCGGCGTCGGTGAGGGTCTCACCGGTGGCGTGGTAGCGCCGGGCGCCGAAGTCGTACTCCTTGGTCTCCAGCTTCACATCCTGCGGAAGGACGGCGGAGAGGACCTTCAGCCCTTCGGTCACGACCTCCTGGCCGATTCCGTCACCGGGGATCACTGCGAGATTGATGCTGCGAGACATGCGGGCACCCTACTCCTCGTCCCATGGGATGACACGCAGTGTCCGCGATACGGACACGTCGCCCCTCGTTCACCCGTATGTCAGACCGGTGTTGGGCCTTGCTGGGAAATTGACCCACATGGAGACTCCCGACTTCGGCATTCCCAGGCGGCTCGCGGACCGGATGAGCATGGCGGAACAGCACGAGTATCTGCGGACGCGCCTGTCGCGGCGGCGCACGCTGGTGACGGCCGGCGCGGTGGCGAGCGGGCTGCTGACCGGCTGCTCGGGCTCCGGCTCCGGGGGCGCCACGGCGACCGGGGACCCGTCGCCGAGCACGTCGAAGGCGCCCGGCTCCTTCATCACCCCCTTCGGCCGCCATCTCGCCTTCGGTGCCGACCCGAAGACCCAGATGCGGATCTCCTGGCAGGTGCCGCTCGCGGTGAAGAAGCCGTACCTCCGGGTCGGCCCGCGCCCCGACGACCTCGGCCACAAGGTGGAGGCGGAGCTGCGCGATCTGCGCACCCCGGAGCTGAAGGGCGTACGGGCGGCGGTCGAGCAGTACTACCTGCACGCGGCGCTGGACGGCCTGCGCCCGGACACGACGTACTACTACGGCGTCGGCCACGAGGGCTTCGACCCCGCCTCCCCCGACCACCGGTCCACCATCACCTCCTTCCGTACGGCACCCGCGCGTCCGCCGGAGCGGTTCGTGTTCACCGCGTTCGGCGACCAGGGCGTCGGCGAGGAGGCGGCCCTCAACGACCGTCTGCTGCTGCGCCAGAGCCCCGCCTTCCATCTGCACGCCGGCGACATCTGCTACGCCGACCCGACCGGCAAGGGCAAGGAGTCGGACGTCTTCGACGCCGGGCAGTGGGACCGCTTCCTCAAGCAGACCGAGCCGGTCGCCAGGTCGGTGCCGTGGATGGTGACGACCGGCAACCACGACATGGAGGCCTGGTACTCACCGGACGGCTACGGCGGCCAGCTGGCCCGCTTCTCCCTGCCGGACAGCGGTTTCGACGCGCGTACGGCACCGGGCGTGTACGCCTTCACCTACGGCAACGTCGGCGTGGTCGCGCTGGACGCGAACGATGTGTCGTACGAGATCCCCGCCAACTTCGGCTACACGGAGGGGAGGCAGACGAGGTGGCTGGAGAAGAAGCTCGGTGAGCTGAGGGCCGCGAAGGACGTCGACTTCATCGTCGCCTACTTCCACCACTGCGCGTACTCGACGTCCACGCACGCCTCCGACGGCGGGGTACGCGCCGAGTGGCTGCCGCTGTTCGCCCAGCACGAGGTGGACCTGGTGATCAACGGGCACAACCACGTCTACGAGCGGACCGACGCGATCAAGAACGGCGAGGTGGGCAGGCCGGTGCCGGTCGGCGGGACGACGGACCCCAGGCGGGACGGGATCGTGTACGTCACCGCGGGCGGCGGCGGCAAGGAGCTGTACGGCTTCCCGGACGGCGTGAAGGAGAGCTACGAGGGGAACACCGCCGACCATGACTCGGTCGCCACGTTCCGGTGGACCAAGTCCCAGGACACGAAGGCGGAGTCGGTGGAATGGTCGCGGGTGCGCTACCGCGGGTTCTCGTTCCTCTCCGTGGAGGCGGAGAGCGGCGCCGCGCCGAAGCTGAAGGTGTCGGCGCTGGCGTCGAGCGGTGAGCGGATCGACCATTTCGAGGTGCGGCGCGGGGCGTGAGGCCCCGCACCGCGCCTCGTCGGGCGGCTCCCGGTCCGGTCAGCGGCTCCAGGGCGGCTCAGTGGCCGGTGGATCCGCCGTTGTCCCTGCGGTCGAGGGCGCGCTGGAGCGCGGCGGCGGCGTTCTTGCGGTCGGACTCGGTCGTCCGGGAAACGTGACGGACTCGGCGGCGGACGGTCGTCTCGGCCATGGGAAATCGACTCCTTCGACAGCACGGAGTGCAAGGGAGGGTTACGAGACGCCGGGTGGGGCGGGGAGCGGTGCCGCAGGGGTTGCCTGCACGGGGCCCGGCTCACGACCGCCATTCGCTTGGTCGAGCGAGACGTTCGGCTCCTACAAAACTAAGGGAGGCCGGAGCGTCTGTCTCCACAATTACTCGGACTTCCTACTATCTGAGACGGTGGACTGGGTCACACCGCGCTGAGCTGCGGTGATTCCTAGAGCACATCACCGTCGCGCCAGTCGAAGAGCAGGGCGTGCGCGGGGTCGAGCGCACCGGCGAGGGCCGGCCGGACATACGTGCTGTCCTCTTCGTCCGGCAGGCGGACGACGCCCTCCGCCGGGCTGAGGGCGTGCACCTCACCGCGCCACAGCCGCCAGCCGCGGGAGGTGTAGAGCCGGGCGCCGTCGTCGCTGGCGGAGAGGGCGCCGAAGTCGTAGGCGCGGTCGACGACGCGTTCCAGCTCGCCCATGACCCGCCCGCCGAGGCCGCCGCGGCGGGCGTCGGCGCGGACGGCGACGTTCTCGACGTACCCGGCGCGCAGCCAGCGCCCGCGGTGCCGCACCCGGCGCATCACGACCGCCCCGTGCGCGGCGAGCCCGGAGTCGTCGTGCACGAGGGCGTGCATGCCGCCGAGGCCGTGGTCCCAGTCCTCGTCGCCGAAGTCGCCGTCGAAGGCGGCGTCCAGAAGGGCCCGTACGGCGTCGAGGTCGGAGGGGGCGAGGTCGGCGGTGTGGGCGGTGCGTACGCGGATGGTCATCCGCCCAGTATGTGAAGGGGCCGCGCGCCTCTCGACCGGTTTATGCGCCGTCCGGAAGACGCCGACGGGCCGGGTCCTGG
>NZ_JBSHKH010000175.1:0-14080 GCF_053643595.1 Streptomyces sp. NPDC055506
GTGCCACCCGACACACGGCGGACGGGCCGACCCCCGCCGGTCGGCGGAGTCGACTCCCGCCCTCGGGCGGATGTCCCCGGTGGGTGTCCCGCTGTCACGATCCGTCAGGTCGCCGATCACCACCCGCCCGTCGAGCGAACGGGCCTTCAGCAAGGACGCACATGCACCACACCCAGGACCGCCCCGCCCGACGCCGACGCCTGCACGCCCGCATCCTGGTGGCGGGCGCCACCGCCGGAGCGGTGCTGCTGACCGCCGCGGGCGCGCACGCGGAGACCGGTGGCGCCGAGTCCCGGTCGTCCCTGGCCGTACAGGCGGCCGAGACGGTCGAGCGGGTCACAGGGACCTCCGATCTCGTTCCCGGAACGCCGCTCGACGGCGGCGCCACCCGCGCGGAGGTGACCACCGAGACGTCCCCGGCCCGCATCACCGCGCCCGGCACCGCCGACGGAGCCGTGGAGTTCGCCTACGGCACCGACGTGCTGCGCCTCACCCTGCCCGGCAGCGCCGACTCCCGGGCCGCCGCCGGCGCCAACGGCACCGTCGTTTACCCCGGCGCGGGCGAGGACATCGACCTGGCCGTGCAGCCCAACCGCGACGGCGTGCGCACGCTCGTCACGCTCAAGGACGCGGACGCCCCGACCGAGTACCGCTTCCCGCTGGGCCTGCCCGCGGACGCGACCACCGAGGTCCTCGAGGACGGCTCCATCCTGGTCAGCCGCGGCGAGGAGTACCTCGGTACGTTCGACGCCCCCTGGGCGAAGGACGCGCGCGGCGAGGCCGTGCCCACCGAGTACCGCGTCGAGGACGGCGCCCTGATCCAGACCGTGCGGCCCGGCCCTGGCACGGCCTTCCCGGTGGTGGCTGACCCGGCGTGGTTCATCCCGATCGCCATCGTCGCCGGGCGGCTGCTGCTCACCCAGGGCGTCAAGAGCATCTCCCGGCACGCCGCCCAGCGCATGGCGCAGCGCGGCATCAGCCAGGAGATGGTCGCGCGTACGGTGAAGACCGGCAAGAAGACCAAGGGCAAGTCGCCCGGCACGTGGAAGTACACCACCGGCAAGGTCTGGGTCGTCGTCAACAAGGCCGGGAACGTCGTGTCCGTCGGCCGCAACTGAGCCCGTTCCCGAGAGGCGAACCATGCACATCGAGTACGACCGCGAGAACGACACCGCCTATGTGTCGCTCGTCGCGCGCATCGCCGACGGCGCCGCCGTCCGGCAGATCCCCGTCGCCGGGGTCGGAGCGGACGCCGAGGTCTTCCTCGACGTGGACGCGTCGGGCCGGCTGCTCGGCATCGAGGTCATCGGGGCGGGCGGTGCGTTGCCGGCCGAGGTTCTGGAGCAGTCCTCCTCGTCGGGCTGACGGACCGGGAGGAGGCACGGACGCTTCAGGCCGGGGGCGGCGTCACGTCCTCTCCGTCGCCCGCCGGCAGGCCTCCGCGTACGCCCGTACCAGCGGCCGCCGTCCGTCCTCCCGGCGCCAGGCCAGGACGTAGCGGCTGGGGGTGACACCGCGCACCGGACGGGCCGTCACGCCGCCCAGGGTGAGCAGCGGGACGTTGCCCTCGGCCACCAGGCACACGCCGAGGCCGGCGGCGAGGGCCTCGTACGTCTCCTCCGTGCTCGCGATCTCCGCGCCGATCCTGGGCGTTCGGCCGCCGCGCGCGTCCAGGGCGAGCCAGTAGTCGCGCAGCGGCCCCGTGCTCTCGGGCAGCGCGAGGAACGGCTCGTCGAGCAGGTCCGCGATGTCGATCTCGGTACGGCCCGCGAGGGGGTGCGTCTCCGGCAGGGCGACCAGCAGCGGCTCCTCGGCGACGACCGTCCAGGCGAAGCGGTCCTGGCCGGGCAGCGGCAGCCAGACGAAAGCCACGTCCGCGGCACCGTCGGCGAGGCCCGCGGTGGGGTCCTCCCAGTTGACCTGCCGCAGCCGTACGACGGCCTCCGGGTGCGCCGCGGTGAAGCGGGAGCGGATCGCGGGCAGCAGACCGCCGCGGACCGGGCTGGTGCTCATGCCCACCACCAGCGTGCTGCGCTGCGCCGCCCGGGCCGACTCCACGGCGGCCGCTCCCTCCGCCCAGTCCGCCAGCACCCGCCGGGCGTGCGGCAGCAGTGCCGCACCCGCCTCGGTGAGGGCCACGCCGTGCCGGTCGCGCCGGAACAGCTCGACGCCCAACTGCCGCTCCAGGGCCCGGACCTGCTTGCTCAGTGCGGGCTGGGACACGTAGAGGCGCTCGGCGGCGCGAGTGAAGTGCAGCTCCTCGGCCACCGCCACGAAGTAGCGCAGGTCCCGTACATGAACGTCCATGGTCATAACCATTGGTTATCACCCTGGGTCTTGGACGGGGCGGCGAACCCGGCGAGAGGGTGAAGGCGTAACGACACGAGACGGGGAGCTGTCATGAACAAGGTGTGGCTGATCACGGGTGCGAGCAGCGGCTTCGGGCGGGCGATCGCCGAGGCGGCCCTCGCGGCGGGCGATGTGGTGGTCGGCGCCGCCCGGCGGCCGGAGGCGCTGGACGACCTGGTCGCCGCCCACCCCGACCGGGTGGAGGCGCTGCGCCTGGACGTCGCCGACACCGGCGCCGCCGAGGCCGCCGTACGGGACGTCGTGGCGCGGCACGGGCGGATCGACGTCCTGGTCAACAACGCGGGCCGGACGCATGTCGGGGCCTTCGAGGAGACCACCGAGGAGGAGCTGCGAGCGCTGTTCGACGTGCATGTCTTCGGCCCGGCCGCCCTCAGCAGAGCCGTGCTGCCGTCCATGCGGGAGCGGCGCTCGGGCGCGATCGTGCAGATGAGCAGCATGGGCGGGCAGCTGTCCTTCGCGGGCTTCTCGGCGTACAGCGCGACGAAGTTCGCCCTGGAGGGCATGTCCGAGGGGCTCGCGGACGAGGTCGCGGACTTCGGCATCAAGGTGCTGATCGTCGAGCCGGGCGCCTTCCGCACCAGTCTGTTCGAGACCGGGCGGGCCGGCGCCAGCGCGGACACCGGCCTGTATGGCAAGGTCAGCGAGACCCGTGGGGCCGTCGCCGGCGGTGACGGCGCCCAGCCGGGCGACCCGGCCAAGGCCGCCGCCCTGATCCTGGCCGCCCTGGAGGCCGAGCAGACGCCGCTGCGGCTGCCCCTCGGCGACGACGGCGTCAGCGCGGTCCTCGGCCACCTCGACCAGGTGCGGGACGAGGTCGTGGCGTGGGAGAAGCGCACCCGGAACACGGCGTTCGACGACTGACGGCGCGTCCGGCGAACCGGCGGCATATCTGACGACACATCACAAGGGCCCTGCATGTCCGTGCAGGGCCCTTGTGCAATTCCTGTGGAGGCCTCAATCTTTCGGCTGACGCACAGGAGTCGTCCTCGGGTTGACATGACCATGACTCCAGGGTGGCTTCGACGGGCGTGCACCACACCCCACAGCGCACCACCGATCGAGGAGGACCCCTCAGATGGCAGTGATGCGTACTCCCCACGGATCCACCCGGCGAAGACTGGCCGCGCTCGGCGCGACGGCCACCGCGGCGCTCGTCGCGAGCCTCGTCTCCGCCCTCCCCGCCGGCGCGGCCCCGATCGCCGCCGAGGGACGTGTCCAGTACGAGGGCGCCGCGAACTCCGTCGCCGACAGCTACATCGTCACCCTGAAGACCGAGAAGGCCGGTTCCGCCGAGGGCCGCGCCCTCGCGCACAAGTACGGCGCCGAGATCGAGCGGACGTACACCAAGGCCCTGAACGGCTATGCCGTCGAGGCGTCCGAGTCCGAGGCGAAACGTCTCGCCGCCGACCCGGCCATCGCCTCCGTCGTCCAGGACAGGACCTACCGCATCACCGGGACGCAGCCCAGCCCGCCCTCCTGGGGCCTGGACCGCGTCGACCAGAAGAACCTGCCACTGAACAGCTCGTACACCTACCCGGACTCGGCGGGCCAGGGCGTCACGGCGTACGTCATCGACACCGGCGTCCGCATCACCCACAGCGACTTCGGCGGGCGCGCCTCCTACGGCTACGACGCCGTCGACAACGACAACACCGCCCAGGACGGCCACGGTCACGGCACCCACGTCGCCGGCACCGTCGCGGGGAGCGCCTACGGCGTCGCCAAGCAGGCCAAGGTCGTCGGTGTCCGTGTGCTGAACAACTCGGGCCAGGGCACCACCGCCCAGGTCGTCGCGGGCATCGACTGGGTCGCGCGGAACGCGGTCAAGCCGGCCGTCGCCAACATGTCCCTCGGCGGCCCCGCCGACACGGCGATCGACACCGCCGTACGCAACGCCGTCACCTCCGGCGTCACCTTCGTGGTCGCGGCGGGCAACGAGTCCACCAACGCCTCCACCCGGTCCCCGGCCCGCGTCACCGAGGCCGTCACGGTCGGCGCCACCACGTCGAGCGACGCGAAGGCGAGCTACTCCAACTACGGCACGGTGCTGGACCTGTTCGCGCCCGGCTCGTCCATCACCTCGGCCTGGAACTCGAGCGACTCGGCGACCAACACCATCTCCGGTACGTCGATGGCGAGCCCGCATGTCGCCGGAGCCGCCGCCCTGCACCTGGCCGACAACCCGACGGCCACTCCCGCGCAGGTCTCCGCCGCGCTGACGGCCGCCGCCACCACCGGTGTCGTCACCAGTCCCGGCAGCGGCTCCCCCAACCGGCTCCTGTACGTCGGCGGCGGTACGACCACCCCGCCCGGCCCGCGCTTCGAGAACACCGCCGACCAGGCCATCGCCGACAACGCCACCGCCGAGTCCCCGGTGACGGTCTCCGGCGTCTCCGGCAACGCGCCCTCGGCCCTGGCCGTCGAGGTGCACATCGTCCACACGTACATCGGCGATCTCCAGGTCCAGCTGATCGCCCCCGACGGCACGGCGTACACGCTGAAGGGGTACGGCACCGGCGGCAGTGCGGACAACATCGACACCACGTACTCCGTGAACGCCTCGGCCGAGACCGCCAACGGCACGTGGACCCTGCGGGTGAGCGACAACGCCCGCCTGGACACCGGGCGGATCGACGCGTGGGCGCTCCAGTTCTGAGCCCCGTGTGCGAAGGACCGTCAGTTCGCTGACGCGTCCGGTACGCAGGCGTCCCCGGCCGGGGGTCAGGCCCCGGCCGGGACGCCGAGCTTGGCGAGCAGGGCGCGCACGCGCTGGAGACAGGGACGGTCAGGGGGGAGCGACGACCTCGCCCAGCCACAGGTGCCCGGCGAAGCGGTCGACGGCATGCACTCGGCGATCGTCCGCGCGACCAAGCCGCGCTGACGGGCCGGCGCGCTCACCCCTGCTGCTGATCGGGGGCGGCAGCGGTGTCGCCGGTGACCGGTGCCTCCTCGGTGGCGGCCCACGCGGCGAGCAGCTGGAGGGCGTCGTGGTCTGCGGAGCCGGGTGCGGCGCTGTAGGCGGTGAGGGTGAGGCCGGGCTGGGCGGGCAGTTCCATGGCGTCGAAGTCGAGGGTGAGGACACCGACCTCGGGGTGCCGGAAGGACTTGCGGCCGGTGTGGTGCAGGCGCACGTTGTGCCTGGCCCAGGCGGTGCGGAACTCCTCGCTGCGGGTGACGAGCTCGCCGATCAGGCCGGTCAGCTCGGTGTCGTGAGGGGCGCGTCCGGCCTCGGTCCGCAGCAGGGAAACGGTGGTGTGCAAGGACTCCTCCCAGTCGGGAAAGAAGTCGCGGCCACGGGCGTCGAGGAACTGGAACCGGGCGATGTTGACGGTCCGGGCGGTGCGGTCGGGGAACAGCGGGGAGTACAGGGCCCGGCCGAGGCGGTTGGTCGCGAGGATGTCCAGGCGGCCGTTGCGGATGAAGGCCGGGGAGTCGGTCATCGACGCCAGGACACGCAGGACGCTGTCCGGCAGAGGGCCGCGGGCGCGTCCCGGGCGGCGGGCGGGGCGCTTGGCGGCGGCGCGGGCCAGGTCGAACAGATGGGCGCGCTCGGCGTCATCGAGCTGGAGGGCATTGGCCACGGCGTCGAGGACCTCCTCGGAGGCACCGGCGAGGTGACCGCGTTCGAGGCGGACGTAGTAGTCGATGCTGACGCCGGCGAGCAGCGCGACCTCTTCCCGGCGCAGTCCCGGCACCCGCCGATTACCCCCGTAGGCGGGCAGCCCCGCCTGCCGCGGTGTGATCCTGGCCCGGCGGGATCTCAGAAACTCGCGGACGTCGCTCTCGGTGCTCACACACTCCAGGCTAGGCGGGACGCCCCGTGGCTGGGGGGCCCTGCCAGTACCTGTAACGGCAGCCCCTTCTCCACCACCCCGGACTGCGTTTTCCTCGACATCGGCCGCGAATCCATACCCGCACAGCCCGTCTTGATCAAGGAGCAGTTCTCATGCCTAAACAGTCCGCACCCCAGGAGCTGGCCGGGATCGCACCCAAGCTCGTCGAGGTCACCGACGAGGTGTTGTTCGGTGACGTCTGGGAGCGGCCCGCTCTCTCCCCGCGCGACCGCAGCCTGGTGACCGTGAGCGTGCTGGCCGCCCTGTACCGGGGCGAGCAGCTCGGCTACCACCTCGGTGTGGCCCTGGACAACGGCCTGAGCACCGAGGAGTTGTCCGAGGCGATCACACACCTGGCCTTCTACGCGGGCTGGCCCAACGCCATGACCGCGATCACCCGGCTCAAGCAGATCACCGACGAGCGAGACGCCTGACGAGACCCCCGACGACAGGAGCGAACCATGGAACACATCACAGACACCCCCACCCTCAAGGCCCCGGCCGAGCGCTTCACCGGCGACGTCTACCTCAACATGATCGAGACCCCCGCCGAACCGGCCCGCCTGGCCGCCGCCCTGGTCCGCTTCACCCCCGGCGCCCGCACCAACTGGCACTCCCACGCCCTGGGCCAGGTCCTGCACATCACCGACGGCGTCGGCCTGGTCGGCACCCGAGACGGCAACGTCATCCGCGTCACGGCCGGCGAAACCGTCAAGTGCCCTCCGGACGAAGAACACTGGCACGGCGCCACCGACACCAACCTCCTGGCCCACATCGCCCTGGTCACCGGCACCCCCACGGGCGACGGCACGACCTGGCTGGAGCCGGTGACGGAGGAGCAGTACACGGCGGCCCTCGCCGCCGTCGAGGGCTGACGAGCCCCAGCCCCTGAACTGAGCCCGGGTCATCCCGGCACCGTCAGGACCCGGCCGCCGGGCCGCCGGGCCGCCACGCCCTTACGAGCTCTTCGGGCCTGGCATGTCAAGCATCAGGTGATGACACATTGATCCGGGTCGGCTCTCCGTCGGGTGCCCCAGCCCACGCGAGAGGTCAGTAATGGTAGCGAGCTGCGAGAATGACGATTTTCTCGCCCGTGACCAGGTAGACCAGGCGGTGCTCGTCATCGATCCGCCTCGACCACGCACCGGGCAAGTGGTACTTGAGCGGCTCGGGCTTGCCGATCCCCGTGAAGGGGTCACGCTTCACGTCCTCGATGAGCTTGTTGATCCGAGCGAGAATCTTGCGATCGTTCTTGAGCCAGGACGTGTAGTCCTCCCAGCCCTGGTCCTCGAAGACAAGCCTCACTCGGCACCCGCGTCCGGGGCAGCCGCATCAGGATCGATCAGCTCGCGCTCCGACACGTTGAGGTTGCCCAGGGCGTTCTCGTACGCCTTGAGCAGCCGCCGAGCGTTCGCAGGCGAGCGCAGCAGGTACGAGCCCTCGCGCAGCGCCGCGTAATCCTCGGCCGAGACGAGCACGGCGTTGCCGTGCTTGGAGACGATCTCGATGGCCTCGTGATCGTCGTTGACCTTCTTGATCAGCGGAAAGAGAGCCTTGCGGGCTTCGCTCGCAGTTATCGACACGGACTGACTCCCTACATCCAGTGGTACCGGATAATGTACCACTTGCCGACTGCGCCATCGCAGTACGCAAACAACTGGGGGTCGACTCCCGGACGAGCCGACCCCCAGCTGACCTGCATATTTGCCAGGTCTTGGCTATTTCATCCACTCACACGTTGAAGCGGAACTCCACCACATCCCCGTCCTGCATCACATACTCCTTGCCCTCCATGCGCGCCTTGCCCTTCGCGCGGGCCTCCGCGACCGAGCCCGTCTCCACCAGGTCGTCGAAGGAGATGACCTCCGCCTTGATGAAGCCCTTCTGGAAGTCGGTGTGGATGACGCCGGCCGCCTCGGGGGCCGTGGCGCCCTTCTTGATGGTCCAGGCGCGGGATTCCTTGGGGCCGGCCGTGAGGTAGGTCTGGAGGCCGAGGGTGTTGAAGCCGACGTGGGCGAGGGTGGCGAGGCCGGGCTCGTCCTGGCCGACGGACTGGAGGAGTTCCAGCGCCTCGTCCTCGTCGAGCTCGGCGAGGTCCGCCTCCAGCTTGGCGTTGAGGAAGATCGCCTCGGCGGGGGCGACCAGGGCCCGCTGCTCGTTCTTGAAGTCCTCGTCGACCAGTTCGTCCTCGTCGACGTTGAAGACGTAGAGGAACGGCTTGGTGGTGAGCAGGTGCAGGTCGTGCAGCAGCTCGTTGCGCTCGGTGCCCTGGACGATCCCGTGGGCGAAGAGCGTGTCGCCCTTCTCCAGGATCTCCTTGGCCTCCTCGACGGCCTTGACCTTCGGGGCGATGTCCTTCTTGATGCGCGACTCCTTCTGGAGGCGCGGGAGGACCTTCTCGATGGTCTGGAGGTCCGCGAGGATCAGCTCGGTGTTGATCGTCTCGATGTCGTCCTTGGGCGAGACCTTGCCGTCCACGTGCACGACGTTCTCGTCCGCGAAGGCACGGATGACCTGGCAGATCGCGTCCGACTCACGGATGTTCGCCAGGAACTTGTTGCCCAGGCCCTCACCCTCGGACGCGCCGCGCACGATGCCCGCGATGTCGACGAAGTCGACCGTCGCCGGGAGGACCTTCTCCGACTTGAAGATCTCGGCCAGCTTGCCGAGCCGCGGGTCGGGGACGCCGACGACGCCCACGTTCGGCTCGATGGTGGCGAACGGGTAGTTGGCCGCCAGCACGTCGTTCTTGGTCAGGGCGTTGAACAGGGTCGACTTGCCGACATTCGGCAGACCGACGATTCCGATCGTGAGCGACACGTTGCGACTTCCCGTGAGTGGAGAGGGCCAGGGGGCCAGGGGACCGGCCGATCCACCAGTCTACGGCGTACCCGCAACCGGCCCGGCGGCCTGTCGAACGCTTGGCCAAGCCCCGGCCCACGGCGTGTCTGAGGGGCGATTCGGCACATTAAACGACCTACGTTGGTGCAGTGGAGCAATACAGGACGCGACCTGCCCGGTACGGACCGCGACGCGACCGGCCGAGATCGTCCCTGCCGCCCCAGGCGAAACGGGGGGCGGAGAGTGAGGCGGCGGTACGGCGGACCGCGCCCGCGTCGGCGGCGCCCGCCGCGGGACGGCTGCCGAATCCCCGGCTGACCGGGCTGGGCAGCGGATTGTTCTGCGGAGTGGTGATGTTCCTGCTCGGCGGGCTGTGCTCGGTGCTGTTCGGGGCGTCGCTGACGGCGTACGGCGTGCTGTTCGTGCCGGTGTGCGTGCTGACCGCCGTCTGGGTGCGGCGGGGGGACCTGATGATCGCGCCCGTCGTGGTGCCGATCGCGTTCGCCGTCGGGCTGCTGCCGATGGCCGACGGCGACGGCGGGACCGGCGGCAGGCTGATGGGACTGGTGACGGCGCTCGCCACGCAGGCCGGGTGGCTGTACGGGGGGACACTCGTCGCCGGGCTCATCGTCATCGTCCGGCGGATCCGGCTGGTGCACCGGCGGCGGACGGCGGCGGCAGCCGGGCCCCGTCCGCCGGGGTGACACCTGCCGGGCCCTAGTGTCCGGCCGCGCGCATCAGTGCCCTGCCGCCCGCATCGCCGCCCCCACGATCCCCGCGTTGTTCTGCAGCTGCGCCGGGACGATCTCCGCCTTGATGCCCTCGATGTGGGGCAGGAACTTGTGGGACTTGCGGCTGACGCCGCCGCCGATGATGAACAGCTCCGGCGAGAACAGCATCTCGACGTGGGCCAGGTACTTGCGCACGCGGTGCGACGCCCAGTGCTCCCACGTCATGTCGTGGTCCTCCCGGGCCTTGCTGGAGGCCCGCTTCTCCGCGTCGTGCCCGTCCAGCTCCAGATGGCCGAGCTCGGTGTTGGGGACGAGGACGCCGTCGACGAAGACCGCGCTGCCGATGCCCGTGCCGAGGGTGAGCACAATCACCGTGCCGTGGCGGCCGCGGCCGGCGCCGAAGTGCATCTCGGCGACGCCCGCCGCGTCCGCGTCGTTCACCACCGTCACCGGCAGGCCGCCCAGCCGCTCGCCGAGCAGCGCGCGGGCGTCGGTGTCGATCCAGCTGTCGTCGACGTTGGCCGCCGTACGGATCACGGCTCCGTCGGTGACCACGCCGGGGAAGGTGACCCCGATCGGCCCCGTCCAGCCGAAGTGGTCGACGACCTCCTTGACGCCGTCGGCCACCCCGTCGGGCGTGGCCGGGTGCGGGGTGAGGACCTTGTGGCGCTCCTGCGCCAGGTCACCCTTGTCCAGGTCCACCGGGGCGCCCTTGATCCCGGAACCGCCGATGTCCACACCGAAGATCTGCATGGCCCTACGTTACGACGAACGACTGACAGTCACAGGCCGGACGGCGGTCGCTGCCCGGCCCGTTCGCGATCACTCCCCGGAATTTTCACCGGTTCCGGTCACGGTTCCGGCACCGGCCTCGCCCGTACCCGCCCCGCCGCGCTCGGCGGCCAGCGTCGCCGCCTCCTCGCGCAGATCGCGGCGCAGTTCCTTCGGCAGGGAGAACGTGATGGACTCCTCGGCCGCCTTGACGATCTCGACGTCCTCGAAGCCGCGCTGCGAGAGCCACTCCAGGACCTGCTCGACCAGGACCTCCGGTACGGAGGCACCCGAGGTGACGCCGATCGTGGAGACGCCCTCCAGCCAGGACTCGTCGATCTCGTCGGCGAAGTCCACGAGGTAGGCCTCGCGCGCGCCCGCGAGCTTGGCGACCTCCACGAGCCGCACGGAGTTGGAGGAGTTGCGGGAGCCGACCACGATCACCAGCTCCGACTCGGCGCCCATCTGCTTCACGGCCAGCTGGCGGTTCTGCGTGGCGTAGCAGATGTCGTCGCTCGGCGGGGAGATGAGCTGCGGGAACTTCTCCTGCAGCGCGTCGACGGTCTCCATGGTCTCGTCGACGGACAGCGTGGTCTGGGAGAGCCAGACGACCTTGGACGGGTCGCGGACCTCGACCTTCGCGACATCGCCCGGCCCGTCGACGAGCTGGATGTGGTCGGGGGCCTCACCGGAGGTGCCGATGACCTCCTCGTGGCCCTCGTGGCCGATCAGCAGGATGTCGTAGTCGTCGTTGGCGAAGCGGACGGCTTCCTTGTGGACCTTGGTGACCAGGGGGCAGGTGGCGTCGATGGTGGCGAGGCGGCCGCGCTCGGCCTCCTCGTGGACGACAGGGGCAACGCCGTGTGCGGAGAACATGACGATGTTCCCCGGGGGCACTTCCTCCGTCTGCTCGACGAAGATCGCGCCCTTCTTCTCCAGGGTCTGCACGACGTACTTGTTGTGGACGATCTCATGCCGGACGTAGACCGGAGCCCCGTACTGCTCCAGCGCTTTCTCGACGGCGATGACGGCGCGGTCCACACCCGCGCAGTAGCCACGGGGGGCGGCGAGCAGGACACGGCGGCCAGGCGAAGCAGACATGCGTCCCATCGTAAGGCCGCGTTCGGCGGGTCACAGATCGCGTCCGTGCGGAGTCCCCCGGGCGGGCTCGGTCTTCGCCTACGCGCGCGTGGGGCTCGGGAACGGGGCCGGGTTCGTGGCCGAACTGGATGGCGATGCCGGACTGCGCGGCGTTGTCAGCGGCGCCCACTACTCTCGCGGGCATGGCTGTGAACACGTCCGCGGAATCCCCGCTCCCCGTCGGTGAGGTGTCGCGGCTCATCGGGGGATGGATCGACCGACTCGGAGCGGTGTGGGTCGAGGGGCAGATCACGCAGTTGTCGCGGCGGCCGGGCGCCGGTGTGGTGTTCCTGACGCTGCGCGACCCGTCGCACGACATCTCCGTCGGCGTCACCTGCTACCGGCAGGTGTTCGACGCCGTCGCGGACGTGGTGAGCGAGGGCGCCCGGGTCGTCGTCCTCGCGAAGCCGGAGTGGTACGCCCCGCGTGGGCAGCTGTCGCTGCGGGCCGCCGAGATACGGCCCGTCGGCGTCGGTGAGCTGCTCGCGCGTCTGGAGCAGCTGAAGAAGACCCTCGCGCGGGAGGGGCTGTTCGCGCCGGAGCGGAAGAAGCCGCTGCCGTTCCTGCCGCAGCTCGTGGGGCTGGTCTGCGGACGGGCCTCGGCCGCCGAGCGGGACGTCCTGGAGAATGCCCGGCACCGCTGGCCCGCCGTCCGCTTCGAGGTGCGCAACGTCGCCGTGCAGGGCGTGCACGCCGTACCGCAGGTCGTGCAGGCCGTGAAGGAGCTCGACGCGAACGAGGACGTGGACGTGATCATCGTCGCGCGGGGCGGCGGCAGTGTGGAGGACCTGCTGCCGTTCTCCGACGAGCAGCTGATCCGGACGGTCTCCCAGTGCCGTACGCCCGTGGTGTCCGCGATCGGGCACGAGCCCGACAACCCGCTGCTCGACCACGTCGCCGACCTGCGCGCCTCCACCCCGACCGACGCCGCCAAGAAGGTCGTACCGGACGTCGGCGAGGAGTACGAGCGCGTGCGGCTGCTGCGGGACCGGGCGCGGCGGTGTGTGGCGGCGCTGGTCGAGCGGGAGGAGCGCGGGCTGGCCCATGCCCTCGCGCGGCCGTCGATAGAGGACCCGCACCGGATGATCGACGAGCGCGCCGACCACGTGGCGGACCTGCTCGACCGGGGCCGGCGCTGTCTGCGGCACCAGCTCGACCGGGCCGACTCGGAGCTGACGCACACGCACGCGCGCGTGGTGGCCCTCTCCCCCGCCGCGACCCTGAAGCGCGGGTACGCCGTGCTGCAGAAGGCGGACGGGCACGCCGTCCGCGATCCCGGCGAGGTGGCGGCCGGCGAGGCACTGCGCGCCCGGGTCTCCGAGGGTGAGTTCTCCGTACGAGTGGACACATAGGGTGGGTGGATGACCAGCGAGGTTGATGAGACGCCGGGCACGTCCGAGGCGCTCGGGTACGAGCAGGCGCGGGACGAACTGATCGAGGTCGTCCGGCGCCTGGAGGCGGGCGGTACGACGCTGGAGGAGTCCCTCGCGCTCTGGGAGCGCGGCGAGGAGCTGGCCAAGGTCTGCCGGCGCTGGCTGGACGGGGCGCGGGCGCGGCTGGACGCGGCGCTGGCCGAGGAGGCCGCGGAGGACGAGGACACCGAGTAGACCGGGCGGGACCCAGCCGGTCCGTGCGGGGTGACACACGACACCCTCAGGTTAGTTGAACGTTGAACTTCACTGGCGTACGGTCGAAGACGTCAGCCGATCTTTCGGACCGACCGTCGCGAGAAAGTGCATTCATGTCCCTCGTTCTTGACCCCGCCGCCCAGGACCTTCTGTTCCGCGAGGCCCGTTCCGCCAACACCTTCACCGACGAGCCGGTGACCGACGAGCAGGTGCAGGCGATCTACGACCTGGTCAAGTACGGTCCGACGGCCTTCAACCAGACTCCGCTGCGCATCACGCTGGTCCGCTCCCCCGAGGCCCGTGAGCGCCTCGTGCCGCACATGGCCGAGGGCAACCGCCCCAAGACGGCGAGCGCCCCGCTGGTCGCGATCCTCTCCGCGGACAACGAGTTCCACGAGGAGCTGCCGCACCTGTTCCCGGCCGCCCCGCAGATCAAGGACGTCTTCTTCTCCGAGCGCCCGGCCCGTGAGAACGCCGCCGGGCTGAACGCCGCCCTCCAGGCCGCGTACTTCATCGTCGGCGTCCGCGCCGCCGGTCTCGCCGCCGGCCCGATGACCGGCTTCGACTTCGAGGGCGTGCGCAAGGAGTTCCTTGACGACGACCACACCCCGCTGATGATCGTCAACATCGGCCGTCCGGGCCCGGACGCCTGGTACCCGCGCTCCCCGCGCCTGGAGTTCGACCAGGTCGTCACCACGGTCTGAGCCCCGCGCACACAGGGCCTGCGCACCCAGGCCCTACGCGCAGGCACGGAGAAGGCCCCCGG